>DDUE01000007.1 GCA_002344625.1 Rhodocyclaceae bacterium UBA2346
CGGATTCGCGCCCGGCCGTGCTAGCGCCGCTGTCCGGGCACGAGCCCGGCGCCGATCAGCTTCAGGATCTCGGCCTTGCTGCGGCCTTCGGCGTGCGGGCGTTCGGGTGCCGGGTTGGGGCTGCGACGGCGCTCGATCATCACCCCGACGCCCTCGACGTTCGCAAACTTGCGCGGCTTGGTGATTCTCACCTGTACCCAGTGCGCGCCGAAACGCCCCAGCAACATCGCCGCGACCCCTTCGGCGAAAGCTTCCAGCAACTGGAACTTGTGGTTGGCGAGCATCTCGGTCAGCGCCCCGTGCACCACGCTGTAGTCGATCGTGTCGCCGATTCGGTCGGTGTCGCAGGCCAGGCTGCGTGGCAGGCCTGCGGCGAGGTCGATGCGCAGCGGCTGGGTCGCATGCAGCTCGTCGTGATGAATGCCGATCACGGTTTCGCCGATGAAGCCGTCAATGAAGATGATGTCCAGCCCCTGGCCAGCGGCTTGCGCTTGCTCCAGATCCTGCATGATGGGTGCTTCCGCGGACGGCCAATTGGTTGAGAATGAATTCAAGGCTCGGTATTCCTGTGCGTATTTTCGATTCAGGCCGTATTGTGCATGCTCGCGCATGTCCGACGAAACCGCGACGCGAAAAGCGGACCCGAAAACCACGCGCGGATATGGGCACGCATGCGCGAATACGGTCAATGGGGGTTTGCCGTTGTCGTCTTGGACAACATGCGGGCGGTACTCAGGACAATCGCGCCATGAACAAGAGATCTACGCATTCTCCCCGATCTCATCAAGCGAGCCGTGCGCATGGTGTTCTAGAACGGGTTTATCGGTACGTACTGCGAGCGCTTGGTGGTCGAGCCGACCCGTAGGGTGGCGCATATCGCCCCATCGGCCTGTGACGCACTGCGGTGTTTTGCGTACGTGGTCTTCATCATCGACGTTCTCGCCCGTTACATCGTGGGCTGGCACGCCAGCCAATCCATGCAAACAGAATTCGTTCGCGACGCATTGGAGTAGGCCTTGTGGGCGTGGAAGCTGGAACGCAACGCGTTGATCCGTCAGAGGTTCGCGGCTCGGCGTGTCTGCCAGTGGTGCCAGACCAAGCATGACGATTTACGTGCAGTGGCGCCGTGACCGGCGAACCGGCAGCGAATGTGTTGAATCAGATCGGAAAAAGACAACAGTGCGAACTCAGAGATATCTAGTGATCTCCTTGAATTCGGCTATTGAGTCGCGCTGATCACGCGCCAACGGACCAATTACTTCCTCTATGCAGAGGTCGAGATGATCTCGGATCAATGTCTTCTTGGCTTGCTGGATGGCCTTCTCCACCGCTTGGAGTTGTTGCGCAACGTCCAGACAGGGGCGCCCCTGTTCGATCATTTCCACGATGCTGTTGAGATGACCGCCAGCGCGGCGTAGCCGCTTGATGATCGCGGGATGAGTTTGATGTGTATGCATGTGCTTCGATTTGAACCTATGCCCCTGGAGAGGATATGATACTGCTTCCCATCGCCTTCAACACCATCGTTCGCCAGTCCATGCACCGTACCCATCCAGTCCGTACCTTGATGCGTTCCTCAGTTTTGTGCTGGCTGGTACTGTTGGCGCTGCTGTTTGGGATGGTGGCGTCCGCCGTGGGCACAATTCACTCGCACGGTCTTGCCGCGCTGGCGGCCATCGACCACGACATGGTCAGCGACTCGGACTTGGCACATGGTCACTCGCACGAGGATGAAGGTGCAACGGATTTCATGGCCGATCCGGGACACCCCCATCACGCCCACGATCATTCCCACGACAAGGCGCACGCCGTACCGGAAGGCGTGACCGACTGGATACTGAGACCATCGGCTTGGCACGCGACCATGCGTTCTCAGTTTGAGCGAATGCCCGTCGTTCGGCTGGATCGGCCTCCTCGAGACACCGGGAACGCCTGAGCGTGGTGCGCTTGGTGCGCCACGCTCGTCATTCTTCTTCTCTACTTTTTGGAGTTTTCATGCACAGCCGTTTTCGCAACGGGCTGGCGGATCTGCCATGGCTGACTTGGCGGGGACGTCTGCTCCTCATCGCGCTCGTTTTCATCACACTTCTGACCGGAACGGTCGATGCCTTCGCCCACGCCGTCACCGAGGGCGACAAGGGCTACATCCAGGAAATCTCGGGGGTGAACCTGCTGCCCTTCGTCTACCTGGGGGCCAAGCACATGATGACGGGCTACGACCACATCCTCTTCCTGTTCGGCGTCATCTTCTTCCTCTACCGGATGAAGCACATCGCCATCTACGTCAGCCTGTTCGCGCTGGGCCACTCGACCACCATGATCCTGGGCGTGTACTTCAACCTCGGGATCAACAGCTACGTCATCGACGCCATTATCGGGTTATCGGTGGTCTACAAAGCGCTCGACAACATGGGCGCCTTCCAACGCTGGCTGGGCTTTCAGCCGAACACCAAGGTGGCGACCCTGGTGTTCGGCTTGTTCCATGGCTTTGGTCTGGCCACCAAGATACTGGAGTACGAGATCTCGCCCGATGGCTTGGTGCCCAACCTGCTGGCCTTCAACATCGGTGTGGAACTGGGGCAACTCCTGGCACTCGGCGTGATCCTGATCGCCATGGGCTACTGGCGCCGCACCTCCAGTTTCCTGCGTCACGCCTACAGCGCCAACGTGGTCATGATGAGCCTGGGCTTCATGCTCGTGGGCTTCCAGTTGACCGGCCTTTTCGTTTCCTGATATTGCAAGGACCGTATTCATGTACAACAGCAACGTACCCTCCCGAGCCGAACTTCCGTCGTCGAAGCAATTGCTGCGCTCTACCATCATTGCCGCGGTTTCCGCTGCGGTGCTGCTCATTACCGTGATCTTGCCGGCCGAATATGGCATCGACCCAACCGGCGTCGGTGGCGTGCTGCGTCTCACCGAGATGGGCGAGATCAAGACGCAACTGGCCGCCGAGGTGGCCGCGGACGCCGCTGTCGATGCCCAGAGCCCTGGTTCCGGCGCCAGCCCTTTACCGGCACAGGAGCCGCCTGCCCTGGCCATGAACAGTGGTGCCGCTACCGCGGCGCCATTGGCATCTGTTCCTGCCCAAGCCACTTGGAAGGATGAAGAGCGCTTCACGCTGTCTCCTGGTCAGGGGATCGAGATCAAGCTGGTAATGAAGGAAGGCGCCAAGGCCGAATATGTCTGGGCGGTTATCGGGGGCGTCGTCAACTACGACACGCACGGTGATGGTGGTGGTCGCTCGATCAGCTATGAGAAGGGACGGGGCGTCCCGGAAGACGAAGGTGTGTTGACGGCGGCCTTCACCGGCAACCACGGCTGGTTCTGGCGCAATCGTGGTGAGGCCAACGTGGATGTGGTGCTGCGCACGCGTGGCGACTACAGCGAACTCAAGCGCGTTCAATGAGTACCGCGCAGCACGCCTTGGGTTTCAGATGCGTGCTGCGCCGCATCCCTACACCTCAGAAAGCTCCATGTGCCGACACCCCTCGCGCAGCGCAGTGAATGCTCCACGCAGTTAACCTCCTTCGGGAGTCATGCTGCTCGTGCTGCTAGAGCATCAGGAGTGCCGCGCGTTCACACACTGTAGGGGAGAATTCTTCTTTTCTTCTGCATAGCTCCATCTTCTCAAGAGTCGGAGTCTTCGCAATACTTGGGGGCGATTCAGCTTGTTGCCATCCTGGACTGCAAAGGGCATGGTGGGCGTTTCGACGACTGGAGAAGCGATGGACTGCTTTGCGTTGCTCGATGACTGCCATGCGTCGGAATCGAGCCCGAGCGCCCGCCTCTATACCGGGTTCGCCGGCGAGCACCGATGCGACGACCCGGCCGCGCTCGATCAGGTGTGGGCGCAGGTCGACCGCGATCTGCGTGCCGGCCTCAACGCGGTGGTGCTGGCCGACTACGAATGGGGCGCGCGCCTGTTGCGGGCGGGCCACGAACATGTGGCGCCGGCGGCTGCCGGGTGCGTGCGTTTCCTGATGTTCGAGTCGATGCGCCATCTGGCGGCGGATGCCGTCGATCGCTGGCTGGCGGAGTGCGAGCAGCGCGCCGCGGAGGCGGTCGGCCCGGCTGCGTCCGGCGCACCGTTGCCGGCCGGGGTGCTCGACCTCAGGCCCAGCGTCGATCGGGCCGCCTTTCACGCGGCGATCGAACGCATTCATGCGGCCATCCGGGAGGGCGAGACCTACCAGGTCAATTACACCTACCGGATCGATTTCAACACCTTCGGCCTGCCGGTGAGCCTCTACCGCCGCTTGCGCGCGCGCCAGCCGGTCGGCTTCGGCGCGTTGATCGCGCTGCCGGGTGCGCCCGCCGGGGGGGAGGGCGCGCCCGAAAACGAGTGGGTGCTGTCGTGCTCGCCGGAGCTGTTCCTGCGGAATCGCGGCGGTGTGCTCGCGGCACGGCCGATGAAGGGCACGGCGCCGCGCGCCCAGGTGCCCGAGGGCGATAGCGAGATCGCGCGCATGCTCGGCGACGATGCCAAGAATCGGGCCGAGAACCTGATGATCGTCGATCTGTTGCGCAACGACCTGGGCCGGATCGCGCGCACCGGCAGCGTGCGGGTGCCGGCGCTGTTTGCGGTCGAGGCGTATCCGACCGTGTTCCAGATGACGTCCAGCATCGAAGCCGAACTCCCGTCCGCCGTCAGTTTTGCCGAGTTGCTGCGGGCGCTGTTTCCGTGCGGATCGATCACCGGCGCGCCCAAGCATCGCACGATGCAGTTGATCTCCGAACTCGAGCATGGCTCGCGTGGCCTGTACACCGGCGCCATCGGCTGGATCGATCGGCCCGGCGATGGCCAAGGCGCAGCGGCGTGTGGCGATTTCTGCCTGTCGGTCGCGATCCGCACCCTGACGCTTGCGCCGATCGAGCCGGGCCGGGTCGCCGGCCGGATGGGGGGGGGGGCCGGGGGGCGCCGACGGCCCGCGAAACTGCAGCCCGCCGACCTGCCGATCGGGCAGCTCGCCGCCGTCGTCGCCGACGATGCGGATCTCGTGCCGCGGCAACGGGCGGCCACAGGCCGGCACGCGCACGACGTCGGTAGCTGCGGCGGCGGCCGGCACGGCGAGCCTGCGTTGCAGCAGTGCGGCACGCTCGATGACGTCGATTCGCGGCCCGCGCCCGAGCGGCGGGAAGGCGAGACCGACCGAACACTCGGCGAGTCCATAGACCGGCGTGATCGCCGTGCGCCGCAGTCCGTAGGGGGCGAAACGATCGGCAAAGGCCTGCAGCGTCGCCGGACTCACCGGTTCGGCGCCGTTCAGCGCCAACCGCCACGAGCTGAGGTCGAGACCGGCAAGGTCGGCGTCGGCGAGCTTGCGCGCGCACAGGTCATAGGCGAAGTTGGGCGCCGGCGACAGCGTGCCACGATGCCGCGAGATCATCTGCAGCCAGCGCACCGGTCGCGACAGGAAGGCCAGCGGTGACATCAGG
>DDUE01000011.1:0-4315 GCA_002344625.1 Rhodocyclaceae bacterium UBA2346
TCGCCAGATCGATGCCGGCATCGACGACCGCCGCGGCGCAGGTTTCGGCCAGCGCATGCGGCACGCCGAGCGGGCCGGCGGCGGTGCCGTAGTCGCCGACCGCATCGGCTGCGACGCCCAGGCAGAACTGCGGCATCGCATCGAGGAAGAAGCCGTTGTAGTGATCGGGCGCGAACAAGTAGATCTGTTCGGGCGCGAAGGCCTCGACCTCGCGCCTGAGCATGGCGACGACCCGGGCGACTTCATCCACGATCGCCGGGCCCGGGTCGAAATGGCCCTTGAGCGGGGTGTGGGAAAGGCATTGCAGCATGGCACGCATCACGCGCCCTCCTTCGCGGCGAGGTTCAAGCCCATTTTTGCCGCCAGTTCGTTCAGGAGTTCGTTGATCATCACCGGGTAGCACAGGCCGGCGACGAAGCGGTCCGGGCGAATCACCGCGATCGCGCCGGGCTGCTGGCCGAACCAGTCCTTGAGGCGCAGCTGTTCGTCGCCGACGACCAGCGTGTCGGGGCCGATGTCGCGGTCGCGCTGGATCTGCGCCACCGGCTTCGCGGTCACGATGCGCGCATCCAGCGCGGCGAGAATGGCGCGGCTGCGATCGTCCAGCCAGTAGCCGGGATCGACGCCCCAGCACACCAGCGCGAAGCCGGTGCCGAGCACGTCGTCGAGGCGTTTCACCGCGCCGTCGCGGGTGCGCACCTGGGGCTGGATGAAGAGCTTGCCGACCGCCGAGCAGTCCTTGCGCACCGGCATCAGGCGCCCGAGCAGCGGCAGCTTGCGCATGATCTGGCCGCACAGCGCGCCGATGCCGGGATCGGGTTCGACGTGCCGATGGCGCACCACCAGGCCTTCGTCGTAGCGCGGCATGGGTTTGAAGCGCATTTCGAGGAAGTAGCGCTTGACCGGCGGCACGTAGTTGAGCACCCAGGTCGCGAAGTCGCGCAAGGCGGCGACCGCGGGATTGCGCGGCGAGAAGATGCGCCCGGCGGTCACCGACAGGTCGATCATCGCCTTGGCGTGGGGTGGCCGCTCCTGCTGGTACGTGTCGAGGAGCGTTTCCGAGGCGATGCCCTTGACCACGTAGGCGAGCTTCCAGCCGAGGTTGGCGGCGTCGCGCATGCCGGTGTTGTAGCCCTGTCCCTGCCACACCGGCATGATGTGCGCGGCGTCGCCGGCGAGCAGCACCCGCCCCGCCCGCCAGCGCTCGGCGATGCGGGCGTTGTGGGTGTAGACGCGCTTGCGGATGTAGTCGAGCCGGGCGGGGTCGACGCCCGGCGGCAGCACCTTGGCCATCAGCCGGGCGAGTTGGTGCGGCTGGGTGATTTCTTCTTCGGTTTCGTTCTCGAAGATCATGAACTCGAAGCGGCGGATCGAGTCTGGCAGCGCGACCGACACGTACGGGCGGGCCGGATCGCAATGCATGTAGATGTTGGGTACGCCGAGCGGGTCGTTGCGCACGTCGACGACCAGCCATTTGGAGGTGTCGGTGAAACCGCCGAAGGGGATGTTGAGCGCGTTGCGAACCGGGCTGCGCCCACCGTCGCTCGCGACCAGGTAGCGGGCGCGCATCGTGAGGCGACTGCCGTCGGTGCGCTTGATGTCGAGGGTCACGCCGGTGTCGTCCTGCTCGAAATGCATCAGGTCGTGGCCGAGCAGCGCCGTGACGTGCGGAAAGCGTGCGAGCCCGGCCAGCAGTTCGCGGTCGACCAGCGGCTGGTTGAAGGCGTTGCGGCGCGACCAGCCGAACTCGTCGGTGCGCGGTTCGATCGACGCGAAGCAGCGCCCGCCCCGGGTGACGAAGCGCATCCAGTGAAAGGGGGTGAGGTGCGGGAGCACCTGGTCGGCCAGCCCGACCCCTTGCAGCGTGCGCAGGCATTCGTCGTCCATGCCGACCGCGCGGGGGTAGTCGATGAGTTCGTCGCCGCGTTCCAGGATGATGGTGCGGATGCCGTGCATGCCGAGCATGTTGGCCAGGGCGAGGCCGACCGGCCCGGCGCCGGCCACCACCACGTCGGCGTCGATCGCGTGTTTTTCGCTCACTTGTCGTCTCCTGTTCCGTCGCTTCGTGCCCGGCGTGTGCGCCGGCGATGCGCGGAGGTCTTGTGTTTAAATGTGTCGTATGTGCCGGCCGTTCGCGCATGCGGACACGCGGCGGGCGCTCGTCGAACGAGGGGTCCGGTCGGTGTCGCCCGGGATGTCCGTCGAAGAGCTTGAGCGAATTCTAAGAACGGCTGATGAGTCCATCAAAAAAACTGGTCACGACGTCCACAGGATGCACATCTTTGTTTTAAAGGAGAAAATAGGTGCCGCTCAAGCACGACTACGCCCAGGTCCGTAGCCTGACGCGTGGGCTGGCATTGCTGCGGGTGCTGAACCTGCATGAAGGGGGATGCGCCTCGCTTGCCGATCTCGCGGCGCAGACCGGCCTGCACCGCACCACGGTGCGGCGACTGCTCGAGACGCTGATCGGCGAGGGCTATGTCCGGCGCAGCCCGTCCGACGACCGCTACGCGCTCGCGCTCAAGGTGCGGTCGCTGTCCGAAGGCTTCAGCGACGAGGACTGGGCGTCGTCGATCGCCGGTCCGGCGCTGGCGACGCTGCTGCAGCAGGTGCGCTGGCCGTCCGACCTGTGCACGCCCGACGGCGCCAGCATGCTCATTCGCGAGTCCACCCATCGCTTGAGCGCCTTGTCGTTTCATCGCGCGATGGTGGGGCAGCACCTGCCGATGCTGGTCACCGCCGCGGGGCGGGCCTATTTCGCCCACTGCGACGAGGGCGAGCGCGAGGCGCTGCTGATCCTGCTGCGCCAGGATCCACCCCAGGCGCCCTATGCCGGCAACGCGCGCTACATAGACGAGCTCATCCACATGACCCGGGCGCGCGGCTACAGCTCGAACGAGGGCGACTGGGCGGAACAGTCGAAGGTTGGCGCGATCGCGGTGCCGGTCTTGCGGCAGGGCCGGCCGGTGGCGGCCATCAACGTGATCTACCTGACACGTGCGATCAGCCATGCCGAGGCGGCCCAGCGCTATCTGTCGGCCTTGCGCCAGGCGGCGGCACAGATCGAGGCGCGGCTGGTGCAGTCGGCCGGTGAGGTGAACGCCGGTGCCGGATGCGCGCCGGCACCGGTCGATCAGAGCGCCGGAAACGGATGATGAATTTCAATGCCGGCTGGCGCCGCTTCCTGTCGCTGCTGCGGGCGCAGGTGCGCGATCTCACCACCATCAGCCCGAGCGACCGGCGCTGGCAGATGCCGTTCGCGGCGGCGCTCGCGTCCGGCCTGCCCTTGCTGGTCGGAGCGTATTTCGACCATCTGGAGTATGGCCTGATCTCGTCGATCGGAGGCCTGGTGTTCCTGTACCTGCCGGCTACGCCGCTTTCCCACCGCATGGTGTGGCTGATGAGCTGCGGCTTCGGCATGGCGGCCTGCTACGCGCTGGGCCTGATGAGTCATTTCGTGCCACCGCTGATGGTGTGGGTGCTTGCCTTCATCGCGATCCTGGTGACGATGGTGTGCCGCTTCTATGGCATGGGGCCGCCGGGCAGCCTGTTTTTCATCATGGCGGCGGCGATCGGGGCCTATTCGCCGGTCGAGGTGATCGAAGTGCCGCTGCGGGTGGGACTGATCACGATGGGCGCCTTGCTCGCGTGCCTGATCGCGTTCTTCTACAGCATCTACATCCTGCGCCTGGTGGCGCCCGAACCGGTGCCTGCCCTGCCGGAGCCGAGCTTCGACTTCGTCGTCTTCGACGCGATCGTGATCGGGGTTTTCGTGGGCCTGGCGCTCGCGCTGGCGCAGTTGCTGCAGCTCGACCGGCCCTATTGGGTGCCGGTGAGCTGTCTTGCGGTAATTCAGGGGGTATCCTTGCGCGCGGTCTGGAACAGGCAGCTGCATCGCCTGCTGGGTACGGCGCTCGGGCTGGTCCTGGCGTGGGGGATATTGCTGTTGCCGCTCGACAAGTGGAGCGTGGCGCTGGTCATGATGCTGCTGGCCTTCGTGATCGAGACGATGGTGGTGCGCCACTACGGCTTCGCGGTCGTCTTCATCACGCCGCTCACGATTCTCCTGGCCGAGGCGGCGACGCTGGGCCACGGAAGCCCGTCTGGCTTGATCGAGGCGCGCCTGATCGACACCGTGCTGGGCAGCCTAGTGGGGCTCGCGGGCGGCGTATGCCTGCACAGCCCGCGCTTCAGGGCGGTCGTCGGACGCCAGATCCGCCGGCTCACGCCGTCACGGCTGTTGCCGTAAACCGGGGCACGCGACCCGTCGGCCCCGGCGTCGCGGCGGGCTCGGCGGGGCGCCCCCCCCCCGGGC
>DDUE01000011.1:4587-4793 GCA_002344625.1 Rhodocyclaceae bacterium UBA2346
CGGCGTCGCGGCGGGCTCGGCGGGCCGCCCCCTCAGTGGCTGATCATCCAGGGGCGCTTGGTGGGGAAGGTCTTGGCGCCGTCAGTGGTCTGGACGGTGGATTTCGACGTGCCGCCGCAGCAGCCGCAGCCGGGCCCGTGCTTGTGGGTGGCCTTGTATTCGGCGCTGGTCCTGGGGGCGTGGGCCGCGCGTTCGTTGGTGGCGTG
>DDUE01000022.1 GCA_002344625.1 Rhodocyclaceae bacterium UBA2346
CTTGGTGGCGGTGAACACCACCGCCTGTTGCAGGTCCGCGCCGCCCAGCAGCGATTCGAGCAGGCGCGCCTTGTGGCCGAGGCTGTCGGCCATCATGAGGCGCTGTTCGATGTTTCCGCTGCGGCTGGCGCTGTCGGCCACTTCGATGCGTTCGGGATTGCTGGTGAGCCTCGCGGCGAGCTTGCCGACCACGCCGTCCAGGGTCGCCGAGAACAGCAAGGTCTGGCGGCTGGCGGGGGTCGCGGCAACGATGGTCTCGATGTCTTCGGCAAAACCCATGTCGAGCATGCGGTCGGCCTCGTCGAGCACGAGCACCTCGATGTCGGAGAGCTTGAGCTTGCGACGCTGCAGATGGTCGATCAGGCGCCCCGGGGTCGCGACGACGATGTCAACCGGACGCGACAACTGCTTGGCCTGGGCGAAGAACGGCGCGCCCCCCACCAGGCAGGCGGTATTGAGCCAGCGCAAACCACGGCCATAGGTCTTGACCGCGTTCTCGACCTGCTGGGCCAGTTCGCGCGTGGGCGTGAGGATCAGCACCCGCGGGCCGGAACCCTGGGCCGGGCGGCGGTCGATCAGGCGATTCAGGCACGGCAGGGTGAAGGCGGCCGTCTTGCCGCTACCGGTCTGCGACGACACCAGCAGGTCGGAGCCTTTCATCGCGGCGGGAATCGCTCTGACCTGCACCTGGGTCGGGCTTGTGTAGCCGGTCGCCGCAATGGCCTGCAACAGCATGGCGTCGAGGCCAAGTTCGTTGAAATTCATGTTCTTCCTTGTATTTCTTGTACGGTGCAAGATTGCTTGCATGCCGTCGTCGGGCCCGTTGATGGGCATGGGGCATCGCAGTGTCGGCGGGACACCGAAGCGACAAGCGCGCGATGGGCTTACGGCGGTCCGTACGACGCATCATCGCGACGGATAGGACCGCTCATCGGCACCAACCGGTTATCGCGATGCCAGACGATCAGGAAGAACGCATGGAGTTCGGAAGGCGGGTCGGGGGCGATGGGGCTGTGGTGACAGTCCCTCGGCTGGATACCGCAGCTTTTGGCCACGGGCAAGTGAACGACTAAACCGAATGCTGCTTTGCACAACGCTTCGGATGATAACGGATAAGCCCGTTCAAGTCACCATAAACAACACGGCCCGCCAAAAATCAGCAGGCCATTGCGCATCTCGACCGCTTGCGCGGCCAGACCATGTCTTTCATTACGGCTTACTTGCCGTTGACAGCGGCCTTCAGGGTCGCGCCTGCGGAGAACTTGGGCACGCGTGCGGCAGCGATCTCGATCGTCGCGCCAGTCTGAGGGTTGCGCCCCGAGCGCGCAGCGCGCTCCGAAACTTCGAACGAGCCAAAACCGGTAAAGGATACCTTTTCGCCTGCGGCCATGCGTTCTGCAATGATGTCGAGCACGGCGGTCAGAGCCCGGTCGGCCTGCGCGCGCGATACATCGAGACTGTCGGCCAAAGCTTCGACGAATTCACCTTTGTTCATGTTTTCCCTCGATTGATCAGTGGATGAAAGCTTTTTACTGGCAAGGATTCTAGCACCGTCGCGGTCTTTGGGGCATTCGGCGGGGAATTCCTTACGAAAATAATGCGAATACGTTTTCGCCCACGCCAGCCGCCGGATCGTGGCGGCGACGCGGGCGCGCGGCGCTGCGAAACCGTCGTCGCCAGCCCGGGAATCCGCCATGATCCCGACCCGGCACCCCGGCGCGCGGGGCAGCGAAATCAATCGTCCCTGTACGGTCCGGCACCCAGTCCGATCGGCGCAGGCGCTGCGGCCACGAGCTTCGAGAAAACCCGCTGGAAATCGTCGTGCGTGAGCGGCCGCGCGGTTCCCGCCATCGGATCGTGGTTCTCGCGGAAGCCCGCGGAGACCTCCTCCCAGTCTTGCTCGGTGAAATGCTTGCGACAGAGCGGCAGGATCTCGCGCTCCTCGGTGATCATGTGATCGCGGTAGAACTTGGCGAAGCTGTCGAAGGCCTCCACGAAGACGGGATAGCCGCCTTTGGGATCTGCCTCGTAGCGGTTCATTGCGGTCTCGAGCGCCTCGAGGCGTGCTTCGCCGCCGGCGTGGTCGTGTTCGAGGCGGGTGATGATCGCATCGGCCTCGCCGGTCTTCTGCCTGAGACGGGCAAACAGGTACTGGTCTTCCTTGGGATGATGGCGCTGCTCGGGATAAGCCTTGAGATAGTGCACCATCGCCTGCAGCAGCTTGAAATCCGGCTCGAGACTGCCCGCCTCGATTTCCTTGAGCATGTAGTGCACCGCATGGATGATTGCCGCCAGCGACTGATGCTCGTCCCGGATGATGTTCATTGCGTCCACGATCTGACTCCTTCGATTCTTGGCTCTGGCCGGAAAGCGGCAGTGCCTGGGGGCGCCCGCCGGGTGTCAGCCCGCGAGCCTGTCCTGGTGTTTTCCGCCGAGCCCGAGGTAAGCCTCGATGACGCGCGGATCGTCGGCCAGGAGGTGTGCGGGGCCCTCCATCGCGATCGCACCGGTCTCGAGCACGTAGGCGTAGTCGGCCACCTGGAGCGCGGCGCGCGCGTTCTGCTCGACCAACAGGATCGACACCCCGCGCCGGCGCAGCTCCGAGATGATGCGAAAGATCTCGCGCACGATCAGCGGGGCCAGTCCCAGGCTGGGCTCGTCGAGCATCAGCAGCGTCGGTTTGGCCATCAGCGCGCGGCCCACCGCCAGCATCTGGCGCTCGCCCCCGGAGAGCGTGCCGGCCAGCTGGGTGCGCCGCTCCTTCAAGCGTGGAAACAGGGCATAGACTTCCTCC
>DDUE01000066.1:0-5141 GCA_002344625.1 Rhodocyclaceae bacterium UBA2346
ACTATTCTGACCCCGGGGGTCTTCGTCAGTTCGTGTAAGGGGAAGATAGAGGCCAGGCGCGACGTGGCCTCGTGCTGCAGATCGTGAAAGCGCAGATCGGCCAGAAACTTGCCATCGGTCGCTGCCCTCAGCATCCGAGTCCTGTACGTCCATCAGAGCTTGAAGCACTGACACGGCGACAGACGACAAGGGAAAGTCACGAGCACTGCCGTTCTTCATGGCAGGCAAATGTGCGACCCGCCGCTTTAAATCCACATGCTCCCAACGCAGCGTGACGATTTCGCCGCGCCGCGTGGCCGTATCCACGGCCAGTCACTCGATGGAGGACTGCAACTAGATAAATTTAACCTGGATTACTGTATCTCTGCGAAAGATACTCAGCGGCTTTGCCTAAGTCGGGGAAAAGTGCACCAGCATGAACCCCCAGTCTCTCAAGGTTTTTTTGCATTTCAGATTTAATGCTTTTTTTAAAGTAAATCTGTCTCTTTTTGATTCCGCGTATATTTTTGTATCCCTCTTCTTTATCCGTGATACCCTTAGAATACAAGTCTTTGTCATCAAGTCCAAACAAAAGAAAAGCACCGGATTGAGCAATTATTCTTTTATTACTCATTTTGGGGGTTACATGCAAAACCCTAAGCAAATCAAGATTGTCAATTCTTGGCTCAAAGTACGGCTTCTCTTCTTTAATAAAATGAAGAAGTTTTTTCATTTGATCTTTATCCGAAAGATCGTTTTCGAGAATATTTTTCCTGATGTACTCCCTATCCTCATAAGGGAGAGCCGCCAAATTTGATAGACAGCTTACTTTGTCGCTATCAAAATAGCACCTAACCTTGTTATCAATAAAAAAAGCTTCAACAGCACCATCACTACTCTTTGCGCCAGAATCATGAACAGCAAACCAAAGAGCAACCAAAGGGTTGGTTGTGACATCTAGAAGTCGCGTAGGAAGGCCGAAATGCTGCATTCTGACCAATTTATCAAACATCGTTCGATCAGAGTCAAATTCTTGCGGATGAAAGGAAATCAAATCCCGCAACAATCGGTGCTCATTTTGCTGAAAATAATCTTCACGCAAAGCTTTGGGAACCAACTGCCACGAACGATCACCATGCCCTCTAAATGCGACCGGATAATTACCATCAAAAAGCATGTCGCCAGTTATTTTTTCAACAAAATCGGAAAGAGAAGAAATCTCAACAGGGGCCTCTAGCTCTTCCATCCATGCCATAATTCCTTTTCGCATCAATTAAATCCTTTCATTTGCGTTTATAAAGAATCATTTCAACCGCTTAGCCAAATCTTCCGCTCGCGGGTGGTAGTACCGCATGAGCATGCGCGGGTCTTTGTGGCCCGTGATCTTCGTCAGTTCGTGCAGGGGGAAGATCGAGGCTAGGCGCGACGTGGCTTCGTGCCGCAGATCGTGAAAGCGCAGATCGGTCAGAAACTTGCCATCGGGCCGCTGCTTGGCCTCGGAGCATTCCTCGACGTAGCGTTGTCGCGCGCGCTTGACGGCGCGCTCAAAGGCCCGCGTCACCGCATCATTGCGAATATCGAACACGCGGCCGCTGCCCTCAGCATCCGCGTCCTGCGCGTCCATCAGAGCTTGAAGCACTGACACGGCGGCAGACGACAGGGGAACGTTACGAGCACTGCCGTTCTTCGTGGCGGGCAGGTGCGCAACCCGCCGCTTCAAATCCACATGCTCCCAACGCAGCGTAACGATTTCTCCGCGACGCATGGCCGTTTCCACGGCCAGCCACACGATGGAGGGCAGCACGGTGGAGCCACTGGCGGCCACAACTCGCTCAAGCTCGCCATCCTGCGTCCCGCGCTCCGACTCGACATCTTCTGCGCCTGGTGCGCTTGTCGCCTGATCGACCACAGCAATGCGCCGCGTCCGCGCATTGTTCGGCTGGGGCTTGCGCACCAGTTCAACCGGGTTCGACAAACTCTCCATGCCCCATTCCTTGCGGGCGATGGTGAAGACGTGGGACAGAACGGCCAGGCGGCGAAGCGCCGTTGCGGGCTTGTAGTCCTTCAACCACTCATCACGCAGCTTCGCCACGTCGGCGCTGCGGATGGTTGCGAGTGGCCGCTTGGCCAGGTCAATCACTCGCCAGACTTTCAGAAGGTAGGCTTCATGCACGGCCCCCTTCTTTGCCGAAGTGATCTCACGCTCATAGCGTTCCAGCGCCTCGTAAAGCGTCGTCGCCTCGGCCTCTCTGCGGCTGACCCAGACGCCGCGTGACATTTCCGATTCGATGATCTTGGCCCAGGCTTCCGCCTCGGCCTTGGTGTTGAAGGTCTTGCTTTGCGCCGGGTAGCCGCGCCGGCGCACCTGCGCCTCCCACTGGTACTGCCCCCGCTTCCGAAACGTTGCCATGCGCCTGCCTGCTCTTTCTGAGTGTGGCAAAATTGTGGCAAATAATCGAATAAAGCGCAATTAGTATTGATTTTACTGACTCTGTTTTGGCATTAGCAATGCGGAGGTCGTGAGTTCGATCCTCATTCGGTCCACCACCATTCAACGCCCAACCGGTTTCGGTTGGGCGTTTTCGTATTGAGCCGCGGCTTCTTGGTGCCGGCAGGCCACGCGCGCGTCGGCGGCGCGCAGGCGGCGGCTCAATTCGCGTGCGATGTTCATCTGGATCAGCGTGAACTGTTCGAGGTCGTGCTGGTAGACCGTGTACAGGCCTTCGGCGAAGATCTCGAACCCGGTGCAGTCTTCGAGCGCGCGTACCGAGGCGCTGCGTGGTGCGAGGTCGATCATGCCCATTTCGCCGAAGCAGGCCCCAGGGCCGAGCCGGCACAGCGGCGCCTCTGTCTCGGCTTCCCGGTGCAGCACTTCCACACTGCCGCTTTCGAGCAGGTACATCGATTCGGCGGGGTCGCCCTCGCGAAAGAAGTACCCGCCCGTCGGCATGTCGGCCTGGTTGCAGTGTTCCAGCAGCAAGGCCAGCACCTCGGCGCGGATGCCGCCGAACAGGGGTGTTTGCTGCAACATCGCGATCCGCCTTGCCCCCGCTTGCATCAGCGCCTCCCTGCGCAAAGGTTTGTTTCGCCCCAAGTGCCGCGAGAATGCGGGCATGTGTTGCTGCCCGGTTCGCCGGCCCCAGCTTTCATCCTAGCCGATGTCCGGGCTTCGTCTACCCGCGAGGCGACCCGGGCAGGCGTGGGGCGAGGTGGCATGGGTCAGCGTTTGCCCAGGTCGGTGAAGCGGATGGTTTGCGCACCCTGCCACAGCACCGTGCGGCCCATCTCCATCAATTGGTCTGCGCCGTCGACCACGGTCAGAAAGTGGTTGCCCGCGAGTTGGCCCATCTTGCTGGCGAAACAGCTGCTGCCGTAGGCGAACAGGATCTCGGTTTCGGACAGTCCGGCCGGATAGAGCAGTACGTCGCCGCGCGACGGATGGCTGGTGTGGTTCTCGAATTCCAGTCCGGTATCGAAATCGCCCAGCGGCACCCAGACGGCCTCGCCGCTCCAGCGCGAGTGAATGACCTGGTTGGTGAACGGCAACAGCGCCAGGAAGGCGGCGCAGGTGCGTGGCGCCGCCTGCTCTTCGAGGCGTGCGACGAAAGCGAAGTTTCCGACGTCGATTGCGAGGTGGCGCATGTGGAGATCCTCCGGGACGTGATAGGGCTCAGGGCTTGGGGTGTTCGAGTCGCGCTGGCCCGGCGTGTGCGGTGGGGATGGCAGGTGCTGCCATGCCCACCACGCATGGGGTCTGCGCTTCGAGCGTGATGGTGACCTGTTGTCGCTCGGCATCCGCGTACAGCGTCAAGGCGCCCGGGGTGAAATCGTAGACCTTCACCGTTTCGGCCCAGGCGGCGGCATCCGGCACGATCTCGGACAGGCGGTTGCGAAGTCCGGCGAATGCGCCATCGTCGAGAAGATTGCCGCTCTTCCTGGGGAAGAGCGCGAAGTAGAGCATGTCGGCTTCGATCAATTCGTTGAGGAAATGGGTGCCGAGCGAGACGTCGGGGGTCAGATTGTCGTGCATCGCGACGATCTCGCACAGCGCCGCGACGCGATTGATTTCGTTGAACGCGACTGGCAGCCCGAGGAAGGGGTCGCGCGACCCCCAGCGGCCGGGCCCGAGCAACAGCACGCAGCGCCCGATGCTGGCGTGGTTGATGAGCCCCACCAGGCGGGTCACCGCCAGGCGGTTGGCTTGATTGAGCGCGGCATACGCGCCCGGGTTGATATGGACGAGGCGGTCCGGCTGCAGCACTCGGCTCGGTCCGATCACCGCCCCGGCACTGGTGAGCAGGCGCGGCAGGTGTGGCGGCGGGGTGGGGTCGATCGCGCCATGCGGGTCACGCACCTGCATCGGGCGGCATTGCAGCAGGTTGATGCGATGACTGCCATCCGCCTGGATGTTGAGGGTGAACTCGATCTCGACGGCGTGATCGTAGGCGGCGTGCAGGCTGGCCAGCAGCGTGCGCAGCTCCGCGACGAACGAGGTGTTTTCGAGAAGCCCGTCGAAGGTCAGGAAAGCGGGGCGATCCGGCGCTTCGCGGCTGGTGAAGAGCGCCATCGGGAAATCCGGTTGTTCGTCCACCAGCGCGCTGAAGCGGCCCGACACGATCCGGTTCTGCTGCAGATCGAGCACATCCATGCGCCGCTGGCTGGCCCGCGCGATGGCGCCGAAATGGGTCTCGGGGCGCAGGCCGGGCGCGTTGAGCGCGACCAGGCGCGTGTAGTCGTCGTCGGCGCGGTCGACGGCGCGGGTGCCGAGCCCCGCCACCAGGCGCAGCACGCCGGCATGCGGATCGATGTCGCGATGCCAGCGGTAGGGGTTGAGCGACAGCCCGACGCCGGCGCCGTGGGGGTGAAAGGTCCGGCGTCCGGCCGTGCCCGATACGCGCATGATCAATAGCGCCATCTGCTCGGTGTCGTCGAGCAGCCCGCGCCGTGCGCGGTAGCGCAACGCCTGTTCGCCGAGCGTGCTGGCGTACACCTGGCGAATTGCGTCGACCAGCGCGGCCAGGCGCGCCTCGCGCGGCCCCTGGTTTACGCAGAACACGCTGTCGTACTGGCCGGCGAATCCGCTGCCGTAACGGTCTTCGAGCCGCGAACTCGAGCGCACGATGAAGGGCCATTCTCCGAAGTAGTCGAGCATGCCTTCGAAC
>DDUE01000066.1:5371-5506 GCA_002344625.1 Rhodocyclaceae bacterium UBA2346
AAGTAGTCGAGCATGCCTTCGAACTGCCGGATCGTGGCGGCGGGAAAGGTGCCGGTTAGGATGCGCTCGCGCGCCTCGTCGAGCCCGACCAGAAAGCCCGCCGGATCGCGTTGCCGGCGGCGAATCCACCACACC
>DDUE01000006.1 GCA_002344625.1 Rhodocyclaceae bacterium UBA2346
GATGAAGCGCACGCCGCTGTACGCACCCGGATTCTCGGCCGACGAAGACGTGGTCAAGGCGGTCGGTGCGGCCATGGAAGGCGTCTACAACACCAGCCACTGGTATCGCGAGGCCGACAACCCGCTCAACCAGCGCTTCGTCGCCGACTTCGAGAAGGACTTCGGGCGCGCGCCCACCCTCTACGCGTCGCAGGGCTATGATGCCGCCATGCTGATCGACGCGGCGGTCAAGGCGGTCGACGGTAAGATCGAAGACAAGAACGCCCTGCGCACCGCCCTACAAACGGTCGATGCGCCGACCGTGCGCGGCCACTACAAGTTTGGCAACAACCACTTTCCGGTGCAAAACTACTATCTGCGCCAGGTCACGAAGCAGGCCGATGGCAGCGTGCGCAACCAGTTCGTCTCCACGGTTGTCAAGAACCACGCTGACGCCTACTTCGCCGACTGCAAGATGTAAGCGCTGCGGCCCCGCGACGGGGCCGCGCTTTTACCGGCGACCGCGCCCGTGCATCGACGCACCGGCGCCATGGTCACGCCTTGCCTAAACGCCGGCCACGAATCATCGCGCCGGCAACGCGGATCGGATATACGTCATGAGCTATCTCATCATCGAACAAGTTCTCAACGGGCTGCAGTACGGCCTCATGCTGTTCCTGCTGGCCGCGGGCCTGACCCTGGTCTTCGGGATCATGGATCTGATCAACCTGGCGCATGGATCGCTCTACATGATCGGCGCATTCCTGGCCGCGGCCTTCTTCCAGGCCATCGGCTCGTTCTTCCCGGCCCTGCTGCTGGCGATCGTGTTCACGGCGCTGATCGGGATCATCCTGGAAAGGCTGCTGTATCGACACCTGCAGCGCATGAGCCATCTCTCGCAAGTGCTGGCGACCTTTGCGCTGATCCTGATCGCAAACGAAACCATCAAGATGATCTTCGGCGCCCAGCCGCTGATGATCGGCATGCCGGCCAGCCTGTCGGGCGCTATCGAGATCGTGCCGGACGAACTCTATTACCCGAGCTATCGGCTGCTCATCATCGTGGTCGGACTCATGGTGGCGCTCGGGCTGTATCTGCTGGTCAACCGCACCCGCATCGGCATGTGGATGCGCGCCGGAGCCTCCAATCCCGACATGACCGCGGTCATGGGCGTGCGCATCAAACCCTTGTTCACCTTCGTGTTCGCGCTCGGCGCGGCCTTGTGCGCGTTGGCGGGCGCGCTTCTCGGGCCACTGCTGGCGGTCTCGGTCGGGATGGGCGAATCGATCCTGATCCCGGCCTTCGAGGTCATCGTGATCGGCGGAATCGGTTCGATGCGCGGTGCGCTGGTGGGGTCGCTGCTGGTGGGCATGATCGACACCGTGGGCAAGCTGATCCTGACGCTGGGCCTGCGCACCCTGTTCGATTCGGCCACCGCGTCCACGCTCGGCCCCACGCTCGCATCGATGTCCGTGAGCCTGCTGATGGTCGCGGTGCTCTACTTCCGGCCCACCGGCCTCTTTCCGGCACGAGGATAAGCATGAACCCGACTCCCTTCAACGCCTCGGCCTCGGCGCAAACACCCTTCACCCAGGGCCTGCCGGGCCCCTGGACGGCAATCTTCGTGGCGGTGGCACTGGCGATCTATCCGCTGGTCATGAGTGCGCTGGATCAGGCGTTCTATGTCAACCTCGGCAGCCGCGTGCTGATCTTCGCGCTGGCCGCCAGCGCCCTGAATCTGGCGCTGGGCTACGGTGGCATGATCAGCCTCGGTCATGCCGCATTCCTGGGCATCGGCGGCTACGTGGTGGCGGTGCTCGCGAACAACGGGGTATACAGCGCCTGGCTGAGCTTCCCGCTCGCGATCGGCCTCGCCGCGGCGACCGCACTCCTGATCGGCGTCGTCAGCCTGCGCACCAAGGGCGTGTATTTCATCATGATCACCCTCGCGTTCGCCCAGGTGTTCTACTACCTGGCGATCTCGCTGCCCGAGTTCGGCGGTGACGACGGGCTGCAACTGGCCCGCCGCTCGAGCGTGCCGGGGCTCGATCTGAGCTCGGCGCTGAGCTTTTACTTTTTCGTCCTCTTCACCGCCGGCCTCGCCTTCGTGCTGCTGTATCGCCTCGTGGCCTCGCGCTTCGGCCGGGCCATCGTCGCGATTCGCGAGAACGAGCGGCGCATGGCGGCCATCGGCTACCCGGTCTTCCGGCTGAAGCTCGCCGCATTCGCGCTATCGGGCGGGCTTTGCGGACTCGCCGGCGCGCTACTCGCGAATGCCAGCACCAGCATCACGCCGCACACGCTGACCTGGCATCAATCCGGTTTGCTGATCGTGATGGTGATTCTCGGCGGATCCGGATACTTCTGGGGCGGCCTGACCGGCGCGGCGGTGTACCTGATCCTCGAGGAAACCATCTCGGATCACACCGAACACTGGAACCTGGTACTCGGCGCGCTGCTGCTGTTCATCGTCATGGCGGCACCCAATGGCGTCATGAGCCTGCGCCAGCATCTTGCGAAACGGGTCGGCGGCGCGCGCGGCCACGGCACCGCCCCGCTTGCAGCGACCTCGCATGAAGGAGAGGCGAAATGAGCCAAATCATCCTCGAGGTCGACAACCTGGTGAAACGTTTCGGCGGCCTCGTGGCCACCGACCACTGCACGCTCGAAGTCAAGGCTGGCGAGATCCACGCCCTGATCGGGCCGAACGGCGCGGGCAAGACCACGCTGCTGGCCCAGCTATCGGGCGAGTTGCCGTCGGATTCGGGGCGCATCCTGTTCGAAGGCAAGGACATCACGGCGCTGCCGATCCACAAGCGGGTCGCGGCCGGCATCGCGCGCTCCTACCAGATCACGACGCTGTTCCCGAAGCTGACGGTGCTAGAGAACCTGGCCCTTTCGGTCCAGGCGCGCACAGGCCACTCGTTCGACTTCCTGGGCACCGTGACCGACGAGACCGACCTGCTCGACGGCGCGCTCCAGACCGCCGAACGGATCGGGCTGACCGACGTGCTCAACCATGTCGTCGGCACCCTCTCGCACGGCCGCCAGCGCCAGCTCGAGCTCGGCATGGCGATCGCCTGCAAACCGCGCCTGCTGCTGCTCGACGAACCAATGGCCGGCACCGACCCGGAAGAGTCGCAGCGCATGGGCGATCTGCTCAACACCCTGCGCGAAGACCACACCATCGTGCTGGTCGAACACGACATGGACGCCGTGTTCCGCCTTGCCGACCGCATCTCGGTGCTGGTATCGGGCAGGGTCATCTCCTCGGGCACCGCCGACCAGATCCGGAACGACCCGCTGGTGATCGGCGCATACCTCGGTGACGAAGAATCGGACCACTCAGGAGCCTGACATGAGCGCACTGCTCTCACTCGAAAACGTAACGACCGGCTACGGGCCGAGCCAGGTACTCTACGGCATGAGCTTCGAGGTCCGCCCTGGCGAAGCCGCCTCGCTGCTGGGGCGCAATGGCATGGGCAAGACGACCACCCTGCGCGCGGTGTTCGGGCAGTTGCCGATCTGGTCGGGGGAAATCCGCTTTCTCGGCGAGCGCATCAACGGCATGCCCACCGAACGCATCGCCCAGATGGGACTCGCACTGGTGCCCGAAGGCCGGCAGATTTTTCCCAATCTGAGCGTGGAAGAAAACCTGGTAGCGTTCAGCGCCAACCGCAGCGCCAGCGCCGAGCCCTGGACACTCGAACGAATCTACTCGATGTTTCCACGCCTCAAGGAGCGCGCCTCGAACATGGGCAACCAGCTTTCCGGCGGCGAACAGCAGATGCTCGCCATCGGCCGCGCGCTGCTGACCAACCCCCATCTGCTGGTCCTCGACGAAGCCACCGAAGGCATCTCGCCCCTGATCCGCCGCGAGATCTGGAACGTGCTCGGGCGCATCAAGGAATCGGGCCAATCGATCCTGGTGATCGACAAGTACCTGAAAGAACTGATCCGGGTAACCGATCGCCATACCTTCATCGAGAAGGGGCGCAACATGTGGGCGGGCGACACCGCCATGCTGACCGATTCACCCGAACTGTGGGAGCGCTACATGGGTGTTTGAACGGGCGACCAGATGCAGGCGCACCGAAACACGCACTTTCGCCCCAAATCGCTTCACTTTTGAATGTTTTATGTCGTTGTGGAGTAGAATCACACGCTACGGACATGTGACAGCCTCCTGGCATGTCCGCCCGGGATCCGACATGGGTAAACCGATGGCGCCACGACTACCTGAAACCGACACCGCGACCTTGTTCGAGCCAATCGATCATGAGACGCGCGCAACCGACGACGACCACGAAGCACTCCGATTGTGGCTGCGCATGCTGACCTGCACCAACATCGTCGAGGCGCGGCTCAGGAACGCGCTGCGGACCCGCTTCGACTCGACGTTGCCGCGCTTCGATCTGATGGCACAGCTCGATCGCAACCCCGACGGGCTGAAGATGAAGGATTTGTCGCAGCGCCTGATGGTGACCGGCGGCAACGTGACCGGCCTGACCGACAAGCTGGTCGATGAGGGCTTGGTCGAACGCCGTGACGATCCGCGCGACCGAAGGGCTTACTCGGTACACCTCACGAACGAAGGCAAGCGCGTGTTCCGAAAGATGGCCAGTGAACACGAGAGCTGGGTCATCGAGCTGTTCAACGGGCTGGAGCATGACGAAAAAGTCTTGTTTCTCGGCCTGCTCAACAAGCTGAAACGCCATCTCACCCTGGCCGGCGAATCCTTGCCCTGAACGCTCGGGAACGCGCCGCGCTCAGCCGCTGCTCCCGGCAGCGGGCGCAACGGCGCCACAGTACGCGCGCACCGCAGCCTCGTCGAGATGGTAGTGGCACAGTTCGCGATCCCCCACCAGCAACACCGGAACGAGCTCGTTCCACCTGGCTTCTAGCACTGGATCGGCGTCGACGTCGAACACCTCGACCGTCCAGCCCAGTTCGTGCGCAAGCGGCTCGAGCTGCGCGAGCATGTCGTGGCACAGATGACACCACTGCCGGCTCATGACCGTGAAAACGCCCGGCGCGGACAATTCAACCCCCGGCCCGCAGGCTTACATAGGACTTGCCGCCACCGCGCGACACCAGCAGCGAAACCTGCTCGCCATCGTTGAGTTCGCCGACCACGCGATCGAAATCCTCGACCGATGCAAGCTTCGTTTGGCGACCCGCCCGCACGATCGCGGTGACGACATCGCCGGGTTCGAGATCGGCCCGATTGGCGCCATCGCTCACCCGCTCGACCACGACCCCCTCCGTCGTCTTGAGTTCGCGCTTGGCCGCCTCGGTCAGCGGCGCAACCACGAGACCCAGTTTGTTGACCATCGGCGCCGGCAGGCGACTGGATCTTGTCGCGGGTTCGGTATCGTCGCTCCATTCGCCGACCGTAACCTGGAACGAGTGCTCGGCGCCGTCGCGGTAGGCCTGCAGCCCGAGCGTCGCGCCGGGGCGGGTGGCCGCGACCAGACGGGGCAGGTCGCTCGAACTGGCGACCGTCTTGCCGTCGAAGCGCAGGATCACGTCGCCCTGCTGCAGACCCGCCTGCTCGGCCGGACTGCCCGCTTCGACCGCACTGACCAGCGCGCCCTCCGCGCTGGGCAATCCGAAGCTCTCCGCCAAGCCCCGTGTGACTTCCTGGATCGCGACACCGATGCGTCCGCGCCGCACGATGCCCGCGGTTCGCAGTTGATCCTGCATGTCCATCGCGACATCGATCGGAATCGCGAACGACAGGCCCATGAAACCGCCGGTCTGGCTGTAGATCTGGGAATTGATGCCGACCACCTCGCCCTTCAGATTGAACAGCGGCCCACCCGAATTCCCCGGGTTGATCGCGACATCGGTCTGGATGAAGGGCACGAAATTCTCATCAGGCAGGCTGCGCCCCTTGGCGCTGACGATGCCGGCGGTAACCGAGTGCTCGAAACCGAATGGCGAGCCGATCGCAACCACCCACTCCCCGACCTTGAGGGCGTCGGGCTGCCCCATCACCACCACCGGAAGGCCGGTGGCATCGATGCGGATCACCGCGATGTCACTGCGGCGATCGGTTCCGATCACCTTCGCACGATACTCGCGCTTGTCAGCAAGCCTGACGAAGATCTCTTCGGCATCCTCGATCACATGGGCGTTGGTCAATATGTAGCCATCACCACTGATAATGAACCCCGAACCCAGCGAGCGGTTGTCACCATGCGGACGCGGCTCGACCGGCGCCTTCGGTATGAAGCGCCTGAACAGATCGAACATCGGGTCGCTTTCTTCAAGACCGGGGAATGCGCCCGCCTTGTCGCCTTCGGACTGGGTCGTGCTGATGTTGACGACCGCCGGGCCTTGCCGCTCGACCAGTACCGTGAAATCGGGCAGATCGGCCCCCGTCGCCGGCACCGCAAGAAACAGCATGACGGCCAGCACCATCGCCCCCGGCCAGGCGCGGATTCCATTCATGACGCACCGCCTGACGGGCCCGCAGAGCAAACCGTGTCGAGTCTGAGCATTTGCATCGCAAACGACGCGCGCCAGTTACGGCTGCGATGAAGCAATCGATTGATGACGAGTGTCGTGGCGAGTCCGAGCACAGCGCCGATCAGCGCCATACCATCCTCACGTCCTGCTGCCGCCAACGCATGGCCCGCCGCCGCGCCCGCCAGCAGCAGAGATGCCCCCAGACCATAACTGAGCAACGCACCGCGCAAGGCCGACCCCTCCCGCAACTGGATCACGACCCGGTCACCGACCCGGGCGCCGACCGGATTGGGCAGGACGAACTCCTCTTTCGGCGTACCGAACGCATACGCGAGCCGTGCCGACCTGCAACCGCCCGGCTCGTCGCAACGACCGCATCCCCCCGGGCGGTCGCCGAGTTTGACCCGCACCCGCTCACCCTCCAGCGACACCACCACCGCCGATGCTTCGATCATTGTCCGACCTGAACCATGCCGTCGCCGATCTGCCGCACCGCGGCCATCGGGACTTCGCCGAGGACAGTGATCAGATGATCGCTGACGACCCGCTTGTACATGCTGATCGGCCCGGTTGCCATCGCGCCGATTCCATGATGGCCGCTGTCGGCGTCCGTGGGCTCGATGAACACCGAAATCGCTGCCAAGCCGTCGCTATAGACGATGTGCAGAACCTCCTTGCGCCCCTGCCCCAGCGGTCGGCGCACCACTGATTTCAATTCGTAGCCCACCACGGGCGCCTCGAGCACCCACCCCTTGTCTTCCGGGCGTACTTCGTCGCCACGGGCACTGACGACCTTCCATTGGTCATTCTTGATGAAGCGCGGCCGAAGCGCCTCCATCTCGATCTCCCCACCGATCCTGACGTCGGTGAAGGTGAATTGCTCGATGACCTCGCCCTGGTCATCGACCATGCGCGCTTTCAGCAGCAAACCGGTCTCCACGTCCGCCCACAACACGTGACCGAAACGCAGCTCGTCCTTCGGCTCGAGCAGGATCTGCTGAACATCCAGCCCCGCCACCCGCCCCGACCCGCCGAGCGTGATCCGGTAGTTTTCCGCGACCCCTGCATACGAGGCCGGCAAGCGTGCCGGAAAAGCCCGGCGCGCGCTTCCCTGGTCGACGATCACGAGCTTCTGGTCGGGCAATACGCACTGCACCTGGTTATTGCTGCGGATCACTTCGCGCGGACTGCCGTCGAGCACCTCGAGCCGTTCGTGCTCACCATTCGCGTCGACCTTGTGGGTGATGCGCGAGGTTTCGAAGTCGCGCCCGGACTGATAGATGAAGGTACCGGTATAGTTCAGGCGTTGCCCGGCGCTGGCAATGCGACCCAGCCATTCGAGCGGCGCCCTGCTCGTATCGCCAAGGGCCACCGCCGGTATCAGCCACGCGCATAGCGCCAGCGCAGCAATGGCATTCCTCATCTACGCAGGTCTCCCTGAGTGTCGGAAACCGTGCGTACGTATTGCATCGCGCCCGAGAGCGGGCCACCGCCCGTCGTTGCCTGATGCATGAAGACATACTCGCGGCGCGGATCCATGGTCTGCGCCAACACCTGGACCGGCGCGACGTTCTCCACGCGCACGGCATTGCCCACCCCCGCGAGGGTCACACTGCCCTCAGGCTGCGACGAAAGAGTGTGTGCCACCCAGCCCACCGCCACGACGCCCATGACCGAAGCGGCAATCGGCATCAGCGAACGCGCGCGAACGCCTCGCTTTCTCTCCACCCTGGGCGCCGGCGCAAGCACCGTGGGTTCGAGCTCGAGACCTGCCATGACCCGCGCGGTAAAACCTGTCGACCCCTGGCTCTCTCCACGCAGAACGTCGCCAATCAGACAATAGTCATCCCAGCGCGCCTTCAAATCGGGCTCATGCCGCATCGAATCGAGCACGGCGCCACTGACACGTTCATCCAGATCACCATCGAGCAATGCAGAAAGTTTGTCCTTCATGAGTCACACCTACCAACGTTTGTCTGGGGCCGTGTCGAGCAGCGGCCGTAATCTTTCGGAAATCGCCTCGCGAGCACGGAAGATTCGCGAGCGAACCGTACCGATCGGGCAATCCATGATGTTGGCGATCTCTTCGTAGCTGAGCCCTTCAAGTTCCCGGAGCATGATCGCCGTACGCAACTCCTCGGGAAGTGCTGCCATTGCATCTTCGACTGCTTCGCCGATCTGGCGCGTCATCATCAAGCGCTCGGGCGTGTTGATGTCCCGCAACTGGTCTCCGTCATCGAGCGTTTCGGCCTCTTCGGCATCGAGACTGGTCGTTGTCGGCGCGCGCCGGCCCTGCGACACGAGATAGTTCTTTGCCGTATTGATCCCTATGCGATAGAGCCAAGTATAAAAAGCGCTGTCGCCACGAAACGAACTCAGGGCGCGGTAAGCCTTGATGAAGGTTTCCTGGGCGACATCCTCGACCTCGGCTGGATCACGGATCAACCGCGAAAGCAGCCTTTGCAGCTTGCGCTGGTACTTGGATACCAGCAAGCCGAAAGCCTGCTTGTCGCCGCGCTGAACACGCTCAACAAGCTGTTGATCTATCTCGCGATCACTCATGTACGGGGGTGCATCTCTATGTTGAACAGAAACGCATCAGTATAAGCGACCGCGACTATCTACAGCAAAACCGAAGCACTCTCTGAAGACAGGGGCCTGCACAAATAGTTCAGGCACGCCAAGGGTCATCCGGAGCGCCCGGCAGGGGCCCAAAACCCAGCAATGACAACCGATTCGGCCACGCGGCAGGCCCCGCCCGGCGTGCTATAGTCGAGCCGCACATTCACTCAATGCCGAGCACAACCTTGTTAAAACAATTCGACGTTCTCATCCTCGGCAGCGGTACCGCCGGTCAATCGATGGCATTGCGGCTTGCCGACAAGAAGCGGGTTGCACTCGTCACCAAGCGCAACCTGACCGACAGCGCCAGCGCCTGGGCACAGGGAGGGATCGCGGCGGTACTCGACACCACCGACAGCATCGAAGCGCACATTCAGGACACCTACGTCGCCGGCGCGGGCTTGTGCGATCCCGCCGCCACGCGCTTCGTGGTCGAGAACGGCAGGCGTGCAATCGAGTGGCTGATCGATCGCGGCGTACCCTTCACCAAGGAAGAGGCCTCGGTGCTGGGCTATCACCTCACGCGCGAAGGCGGTCATTCCCATCGCCGCATCATCCATGCGGCCGACGCGACCGGCGCGGCGGTGCAGGCCACGCTGAGCGAGCAGGTGCTCGCCCACCCGAACATCGACGTCCTCGAAAACCATATCGCGGTGGACCTCATCCTGGGCGAGAAGGTCGGTCAGGCCGTGCCCGGATGCGTAGGCGCCTACGTGCTCGACATCGAACGCGACAAGGTCGTCACGATCGCGGCACGCCACACGGTCCTGGCGACCGGCGGCGCCGGCAAGGTCTATCTGTTCACGACCAACCCCGACGTCGCCACCGGCGATGGCATTGCAATGGCATGGCGTGCGGGCTGCCGGATCGCGAACATGGAATTCATCCAGTTTCACCCCACCTGCCTGTATCACCCGCAGGCGAAATCCTTCCTGATCACCGAGGCAGTGCGCGGCGAAGGCGGGCTGCTGCTTCTACCCGACGGCAGCCGCTTCATGCCGGATCACGACCCGCGAGCCGAACTGGCTCCACGCGACGTGGTTGCGCGCGCGATCGACTTCGAGATGAAGAAGCGTGGCCTCGATTGCGTCTATCTCGACATCAGCCACAAACCTGCCGAATGGCTGAAAGCGCATTTTCCCAACATCCATGCGCGCTGCCTCGAACTCGGTATCGACATCACCCGCGAACCGATCCCGGTCGTGCCCGCCGCACATTACACCTGCGGTGGCATCGTCACCGACCTGTCGGCGTGCACCGACGTACCCAATCTGTATTGCGTCGGCGAATCGGCCTGCACCGGACTGCATGGCGCCAATCGGCTCGCCAGCAACTCGCTGCTCGAATGCCTGGTGTTCGGCGAAGCCGCGGCCAGCCACATTCTGGCCAGCCAGCCGGCCGCACCCGCCAGCCTGCCCGACTGGGACGAGAGCCGTGTCACCGATGCGGACGAAGAAGTCGTCATTTCACACAACTGGGCCGAACTTCGCCGGTGCATGTGGGATTACGTCGGCATCGTGCGCACGACCAAGCGGCTTCAACGGGCGCAGCACCGGATTCGTCTGTTGTCTCGCGAAATCCACGAGTTCTATTCCAACTTCCGGATCAGCAACGATCTGATCGAACTGCGCAACCTGGTGGTCACCGCCGACCTGATCGTGCGTTGCGCCCTCAGGCGCACCGAGAGCCGCGGGCTGCATTTCTCGCGCGACTACCCCAAAACACGCGACCGTGCCCGCAACACCGTGCTTCGGCCGGTCAGTGCGCGTCGACCTCGTCGCGATTGAGGCGTAGCGCCTTGTGGCGCAGCCAGATCTTGAGGGCGCGCCACTCTTCACCGCCGCCAAGATGATCGGGTAGCAACATCAGGTTGTGCGTACGCCAGACGCGGCGTTCGTCGTCCGGCGATTGCCAGGCGATCCAAAGTGCCGAACGAAAATCGCTCACACGCTTGATCCGCGCCTCCACGGGCATAGTCGATTCGCTGCCGAACCCGAACGCGCCGGTCTCGCTCAACACGAGCATACGCCCGCGCTTCCCGCGCTCGTCTGCAATGAATCTGGCCAGAGAAGCGGCAATGAGGATGCCACAGACCACCCGAAGCCATGCCGATTCGAGGCCGAACTGGCATACGCCGAGAACGACGATATGCGCGAGCCCCCCTGCCCACATGAGCGTGGGCGATGGCCTGAGGCGCAAACTCAACGGGAATTGCATTCAGATCGTACCGAACGGCCGCGCCCGAAGACGCAGCCGCCCTGGCCGTTCAGATCCTGCGGAAAGCCAACGTACCGTTGGTGCCACCGAAACCAAACGAATTCGACAAGGCTGCGCGAATCTCCATCGGCCGCGCCTGGTTGGCCACGTAGTCGAGATCGCAGGCTTCGTCCTGATCGAAAATGTTGATCGTCGGCGGCGAAATCTGGTGATGTATGGCGAGCGTCGAAAACACCGCCTCGATGCCTCCCGCAGCGCCCAGCAAGTGGCCGGTCATCGACTTGGTCGAATTCACCGCGATCGACTTGGCGCGCTCGCCGAAACAGCGCTTCACCGCCGTCGTCTCGGCCAGATCGCCCAGCGGCGTAGACGTGCCATGGGCATTCACGTAATCGACGTCGGCAACCGCCAGGCCGCCATCGCGCATCGCGTTGGCCATGCAGCGCGCTGCGCCAGAGCCATCTTCGAGCGGAGCGGTCATGTGGTAGGCATCGGCACTCATGCCATAGCCCGCAACTTCGGCGTAGATCCGCGCGCCGCGGGCCTTGGCGTGCTCGTACTCCTCGAGCACCATCACGCCGGCGCCTTCGCCGAGCACGAAGCCGTCGCGCCCCTTGTCCCACGGACGACTGGCGGTGAGCGGGTCATCGTTGCGGGTCGAAAGTGCCTTGGCCGATGCGAAGCCGCCAATCGCGAGCGGCGTGACGGTCGACTCCGCCCCACCCGCAACCATCACGTCGACGTCGCCATACTGGATGAGCCGCGCCGCGTCACCGATACAGTGGGTTGCGGTCGTGCACGCGGTCACCATCGCCAGGCACGGCCCCTTGAAGCCGAACATGATCGACAGGTTGCCCGCAATCATGTTGATGATCGTTCCCGGAATGAAGAACGGCGAAATCTTGCGGTGCCCCGCACGGAGGAAATCGTCGTGCGTGGTCTCGATCATCGGCAGGCCGCCGATGCCCGAGCCGATGTTCACGCCGATGCGTTCCGAGTTGGCATCGGTGACTTCGATTCCGGAATCACGAATCGCCTGGATGCCCGCGGCAAGCCCGTAATGGATGAACACATCCATGCGGCGTGCTTCCTTGGCGGACAGATAGGCATCGATGTCGAAGCCCTTGACCTCACCCGCAATCCGGACGGGAAAAGCCGACGCATCGAATCGAGTGATCGGACCGATTCCGGAACGGCCATTGACAATGTTGTCCCAAGCTTCCGGAATTGTGTTCCCGACCGGGGAAATGATGCCAAGGCCGGTAATGACGACTCTGCGACGGGTCAATGTTCGCTCCGGTTTCGTATCGGTTACTACGGTTTACTTCTTCAGATGGGCGTTGACGTAGTCAATCGCCTGCTGAACGTTGGTGATCTTCTCGGCCTCTTCATCCGGAATCTCGCATTCGAACTCTTCTTCGAGCGCCATGACCAATTCAACCGTATCCAGCGAGTCCGCGCCCAGATCATCCACGAACGACGAATCGTTCTTGATCTCCGATTCGTTCACGCCAAGTTGCTCAGCGACAATCTTCTTGACGCGCTGTTCGATGTTCTCCATGGAGAAACTCCTTCCCTGAAAATAGAGATGAATAAAAACCGGCGTATTCTACCAAAAACCCCGGCAACTGCTATCCCAACCGCACTTCAGGACATGTACATGCCACCATTCACATGGATGGTGGTTCCGGTCACGTAGCTGGCCTCGCCCGAGGCGAGGAAAAGCACCGCAGCTGCGATTTCTTCCGGGCGCCCCAGGCGGCCGGCAGCGATCTGACCAACCAAGGCGTCACGGGCCGCCTCGGGCAACGCACGCGTCATATCGGTGTCGATGAACCCCGGGGCCACACAATTGACGGTGATGTTGCGGCTGCCGAGTTCGCGCGCCAGCGCCCTGCTCATGCCGGCAACACCGGCCTTTGCCGCCGCGTAATTCGCCTGCCCGGGATTGCCCGAACTGCCCACCACCGAAGTAATGTTGATGATCCGCCCATGGCGGGCCTTCATCATCCCGCGCATCACCAGGCGCGACATACGAAAAACGGCCTTGAGATTGGTATCGATCACCGCATCCCACTCGTCGTCCTTCATCCGCATCGCCAGGTTGTCGCGGGTGATACCCGCGTTATTGACGAGAATGGCGACCGAGCCGAAGCGCTTCTCGAGCGCCCCGATCGCCGCCTCACAGGCCTGCGAATCGGTCACGTCCAACGCCAGCCCGGCTCCCTCGATCGCCTCCGCCGCCAGTGCGGCCTCGATATCCGCTGCGCCGGCAGCCGAGGTTGCGGTTCCGACCACGACCGCGCCGGCCTTTCCGAGCGCAATCGCCACCGCCCTGCCGATTCCGCGCGATGCGCCAGTTACCAGAGCAACCTGCCCTTCAAGCGAAAATCCCATCTGCCTCACCCCTGCGCGTTGATGGCAGCGGCCAGGCTGGCCGCGTCGTGGATCGAACCGCCATCCACATCCTTTGCGATACGCTTATTCATGCCGGCAAGCACTTTGCCCGGTCCGCATTCGTAGATCTGCGCAATACCGCGCGCGGCAATGGCCTCGATGGTTTCGATCCAGCGCACCGGCGAAAACGCCTGACGCACCAGTGCATCGCGAATTGCATCCGGGCCGTCGCAGACCGCCACGTCGACATTGTTGACCACCGCGATCTGCGGGACCCGTACCTCGATCCGGCCCAGCCGCTCGCGCAGACGGTCGGCCGCCGGCTTCATCAGGGCGCAGTGAAAAGGCGCCGACACCGGCAATAGCATGGCGCGCTTGGCGCCCTTGGTCTTGGCCACCTCGATCGCGCGCTCCACCGCGGCTTTGGCGCCGGCGATCACGATCTGGCCCGGCGCGTTGATGTTCGCAGCTTCGACCACTTCGCCCGCGGCCGCCTCGGCACACGCCGCACGCACCGCGTCGATCTCCAAACCCAGCAGCGCCGCCATCGCCCCCTCGCCGGCCGGGACGGCCTCCTGCATGGCCTGTGCGCGAAACCGCACGAGCGGCACCGCATCCGCGAACCGCAGCACCCCCGCGGCCACGAGCGCGGAATATTCGCCCAGGCTGTGCCCCGCGACGAATTGCGGCACCGGCCCGCCATGCGCGATCCACGCCCGATACACCGCAACACCGGCGGCGAGCATCAAGGGCTGGGTATTGACCGTCAACGCCAGCCGCTCGGCCGGTCCTTCCTCGACCATTTGCCACAAGTCTTCACCCAGGGCATCCGAGGCTTCCGCGAAGGTAGCGCGAATCACGGCATCGTCGCCGTAGGCCGCCATCATCCCGACCGACTGGGACCCCTGTCCCGGAAAAACCAGTGCGAACGTCATTTCAACCTCACTCTCAGAATTCGAGCAGCACCGCGCCCCAGGTGAACCCCCCGCCGACGCCTTCGAGAATCACGCGCTGGCCGCGCCGCACCCGCCCGTCGCGCACCGCCAGGTCGAGCGCCAGCGGAATCGACGCGGCAGATGTATTGCCATGGCGATCGACCGTCATGATCACTCTGTCCGATGACAAGCCCAATCTTTTCGCTGTCGCCTGGAGGATGCGCGCATTGGCCTGGTGCGGAATCAACCAGTCGATGTCGGCCACCTGCAACCCTGCGGTGTCGAGCACCTCGTTGGCGACCTCGCCCAAGACCCTGACCGCAAACTTGAACACGGCCTGCCCATCCATGCGCAGGAACGGGTCGCCGGTCACCTGGCCGGCTGCGACACTGCCGGCCACGCTCAGAATGCCGTGATAGGCACCGTCCGCATGCAACGCGCTGGCCAGGATACCGGGCGCATCCGATGCCTCGAGCACCACGGCACCCGCACCATCGCCGAAAAGCACGCAAGTCCCGCGATCTTTCCAGTCGAGAATGCGCGAGAACACTTCGGCGCCGACCACCAGCGCCCGTTTGTGACTACCGCCGCGAATGAACTTCTCGGCGATCGTCAAGCCGTAGATGAAGCCGCTGCAAACGGCCTGCACATCGAACGCCGCCGCGCCATTGGCAATACCGAGCTTGGACTGGAGCAGCGCCGCAGTACTGGGAAAGATGTAGTCGGGGGTGGACGTCGCAACGATCACCAGATCGATATCGGCGGGTTGGAGTCCGCCCGCGTCGAGCGCCGCGAGACTGGCCTGCAGCGCCAGATCGCTGGCGCACTGGCCGTCCGGCGTGAGATGCCGAAAGCGAATGCCGGTACGCTCGGTGATCCAGGCGTCCGAGGTATCCACGCCCCGCGCAACCAGGTCGTCGTTGCTGACGGGGACCCCGGGCAGGTAGCTCCCGGTAGCGACGATTCGGGCATTGATCATGTTACGACTCCTTCCATCGCGGCCATGCGGGTCGTGATCCGATCGACGAGATGGTTCGATGCCGCCTCGGCGGCCCGATGTATCGCCTGCTCGAAACCGAACACGTCCGCCGAGCCATGGCTCTTGACGACCACCCCCCGCAACCCGACCAACGCCGCACCGTTGTAGCGGCGGTGATCGACCCGGTGCTTGAAACGATTCAGGACCGGCATCGCACACACCGCCATGAACTTGCTCAACAGGTTGCGGCCGAACTCCTCGCGCAGAAAGCGCGCCAGCATCTGGGCCAGCCCCTCGGAAGTCTTGAGCAGCACGTTGCCCACGAAACCATCGCAGACGACGACGTCGGTCGTGCCCTTGAAGATGTCGTCACCTTCGACGTTACCGTAAAAATTCAGACCGCTGGCGCGCAGCAACACGCCCGCCTGCTTGACCACGTCGTTGCCCTTGATCGCCTCCTCGCCGATGTTGAGCAGACCAACCGACGGACGCTCGACATGCTCGACCGCCGCCACCAGCATCGCCCCCATCACCCCGAACTGAAGCAGATGCTCGGGCGTACAGTCGACATTCGCGCCCAGGTCGAGCACATAAGTCTGTCCGTTGGTCGATGGCAGGACGCTCGCGATCGCCGGCCGATCGATGCCCGGCAGGGTCTTCAGCACGAAGCGCGAGATCGCCATCAACGCGCCGGTATTGCCGGCCGAAACCGCGGCATCCGCCCGGCCTTCCTTTACCAGGTCGATCGCGACCCGCATCGACGAGTTCTTCTTGGTGCGCATCGCAATCGCCGGCGCATCGTCCATGGTCACGACTTCCGCCGCCGGCTGGACCGCCACGCGCCCTGCATAGCGGGCCGCGAGCGCAGCCGCGCCGGTTTCGAGCGCCTCGGGACGACCGACCAGAATCACACTCGCATCCGGATGATGGCGCAAAAAGGCCTCGGCTGCCGGAATGGTCACAGCCGGGCCGTGATCGCCACCCATGCAATCAATCGCAACGGCGACCTTCATCGGCATTTGGCACCACGCATACGAACTAACAAGGAAGCGGACACAAAAACGGCGCAGGCGCTGAGGGCGCTGCGCCGTTCATGGACAGAAGGCTCAATCGCCCTTCGTCTTTACGACCTTCTTGCCGCGGTAGAAACCGTTCGGGCTGATGTGATGGCGCAGGTGCACTTCGCCCGTGGTCGCCTCGACCGCCAACGGCGGATCGGTGAGGAAATCGTGCGCACGGTGCATGCCACGCTTGGAAGGGGATTTCTTGTTCTGTTGAACGGCCATTTCTAACTCCTGGATCTGATAATTACTGCCTATTGCACGCCACCGGGCTTCTTGAGGCCCGACAACGCCGCAAATGGCGATTCCTTGGTCGCCCCGCCGGACGGCAGCGGGGCCTCGCATCGTTCGTGACGCGGCACGATGGGCACGGCCAGAAGAATCTCGTCCTCGACGAGTTGCTTCACATCGAGATCGGGCTGCACCTCGATCGCATCACGCGTGTCGTCTTCGAGTTCATCTTCGGGGATTTCCTCCCCCGACCTCACCAGCAAGAGCGTCGAAGCAAGCTCGAACGGCCAGGCCATTTCGGTCAGGCAACGCTGGCACACCAGCCGCAGCGTACCGCTGAGTTCGAGTTCGAACTGCCACTTGCCGTCATCCCCCTGCGCGCCAGCGAGCACATAGGCGATTTCGCCCTCGGCGGAGGTGGTCATCTCGACAAGGCGGCTGCATTCTGCCAAGGATATCCTGCCTTCCAGGCGACGACCGTCCGCGGCAAACTTGAAGGCGTCAGGGATCACACATCGTTGCGACATAAGAGCGGGATGATATTATTTCCGCCGAATTCTGTCAAAGACCAGTTTTGAGATTTTCGTGCAATGACGCTTGTCCTCGCCTCGACCTCGGCTTATCGCCGCATGCTGCTGGAGCGCCTGCAACTGCCATTCGTGACCGCCCGCCCCGAGGTGGACGAAACCCCGCTGCCCGGCGAACACCCGCCCGAGACCGCGAACCGGCTCGCACTCGCAAAGGCCCGCGCGGTCGCCGAGCGCTTCGAAGACGCGCTGATCATCGGCAGCGATCAGGTCGCGCACTTGGGCAGCGAGGTCTTCGGCAAACCCGGCACGCCAGCGCGTGCGATTGCACAGTTGCGGCGCATGAGCGGCCACAGCGTGGTTTTCCACACGGCGCTGGCACTGATCAACACGCGTACCGGCGCGGTGCAGGCCACCAGCGTTCCGACCGAAGTACACTTCCGCAGATTGTCCGATGCCGAGATCATCCGCTACGTCGAACGCGAGCAACCGCTCGACTGCGCCGGCGCGGCGAAATCCGAGGCACTCGGCATCAGCCTCCTCGAGGCGCTCACGGGCGACGATCCAACCGCGCTGGTCGGGTTGCCCCTGATCGCGCTATCGCGCATGCTGCGCGCGGAAGGAGTGCCGCTGCCATGAACGACGCCCGCGCCGGCTGCCTGGTACTGGTACCCGTGAGCCTGGGCGAGACCGCCTGGCAACGCTTCCTGCCCGCGGAAGCCCATGCCGAAGCCGTGTCGATTCGCCATTTCGTGGTCGAGAACGCCAAAGCTGCGCGCGCGCAGCTCAAGCGCATGGAACATCCGCTGCCGATGACCGAACTCGACATCACCCCGCTGCCACCGAACGGCCCGAACGACGAACTCGACCGCCTGCTCGGCCCGACCGCGCGCGGCCTGGACGTGGGCCTGATGTCCGACGCCGGCTGCCCCGGGATCGCGGACCCCGGTGCTCGCCTGGTCGCACGCGCCCACGCGCTGAACGTCCGCGTACGCCCCCTAGTCGGCCCCTCGTCGATACTGCTCGCGCTGATGGCTTCGGGGCTCGACGGCCAGCGTTTTGCCTTCGATGGTTACTTGCCGGTCGCCGAGGCGGCTCGCGACGCGCGCATCCGCTCGCTCGAGGAGGATTCGCGGCGGCAGTCCCGCACCCAGATCTTCATTGAAACCCCATATCGCAACGAACGCCTGTTCGACGCCTTGCTCAGACAGGCCCGGCCCGGCACCCGCCTGTGCATCGCGTGCGACCTCACCTGCGCCAGCGAACGGCTCGTGACCCGCAGCATTGGCGAGTGGCGGACCATGGCGCGACCCGACCTCGCCCGCCGCCCCGCGCTATTTCTGATGCTGGCGGAGCGCTGAGGCCAACCGGGCGCTTCCGTCGTGCTCGAGCTGCAGATAGACGGCGCCATCGCGCTCGTCCACGACGAGTTTCACGAGCGAACGCCCCTTGCACGGCCCCATCGTGCAACGGCCGCTGTGCGGCTCATAGTGCGCACCATGAACCGCGCAGATCAGATAGGCGCCGGTGAGATCGAAGAACTTCCCGTGTATCCAGTCGAGCTCGACCGGCACATGGGCGCAACGATTCAGATAGGCATGCGCGACACCACCATGGCGAACGGCAAACGCCGGCTGCGGACGCTCGAAGCCCGGCACGTCGAAACGCAGCCCGTCGCCGCCTTCGACCAGCAGCGACGACGCGCAGATCAGGCGTTGTCGTGCAGCCATTGGACCAGCGCGGCCGGTGTTTCGACGATCGCGAGTGCCGGTTCGGCCAGCAGCGCGTCTTTCGGGTGAGCGCCGAACGAAACGCCCAGCCCGGCCACGCCGGCATTGCGGGCCATCTGAAGATCGTGGGTCGTGTCTCCGATCATCAGCGTCCGGTCGCGCGCCACGCCCAATTCGGCGGTCAGCTCCTCCAGCATCGCCGGATGCGGCTTCGAGAAGCACTCGTCCGCACAGCGGCTGGAATGGAAATACTCACCCAGGCCGGTATGACCCAACGCGCGATCCAGTCCGACCCTGCTTTTGCCGGTCGCAACCGCGAGCAGCCGCCCCGCGCCAGCCAACCCCGCGATCATCTCGAAGATACCCGGAAAGAGGCTCAGCTCACGGTCGGACGACAGATAGTGATGCCGGTAGCGCTCGACCATCCGCGGGTAATCTGCCGGCGCGAGCTCCGGCACGGCATGGCTCAGCGCGTCGACCAGACCGAGGCCGATCACATGGCGCGCCCGCGCGTCGCTTGGCAGCGGCAAACCGAGATCGCGGCTAGCCGCCATGATCGCGCTCACGATCGCGCCAGCCGAGTCCATCAACGTACCGTCCCAGTCGAAGACGATCAGTTCAAAACGATGTGCCATCACCACCCTTTTGTTCAAGGATTTCAACAAAGGCCTGCAATTCCTCGGGCAGCGGCGACTGCAGCAGAATCCGCTCGCCGGACCCCGGATGCTCGAACGAAAGTGAAGCCGCATGCAGAAACATGCGCTTCAGCCCGCGTTTTTCCAGGGCCTTGTTGAGCGCGAAGTCTCCGTACTTATCGTCGCCACACAGCGGAAATCCGAGGTGAGACAGATGCACGCGTATCTGATGGGTGCGTCCGGTCATCAGCTCCACATCCAGCAGCGTGAAGCCGCCGAGCACCTCCACCTTGCGCACCACGCTGTGCGACGGCTTGCCTTCATCGCTAACGCGGACCCGTCGCTCGCCATCCGGAAGCAGATATTTCAAGAGCGGAAACCGCACATGCTGCAAGGCGTTGTGCCAGGTACCGCGGACCAGCGTCAGGTAGTGCTTGTCGATCCTGCCCTCGCGCATCATGTCGTGCAGCGCCTTGAGCGCGGAGCGCTTCTTCGCCACGATCAGCAGGCCGGACGTCTCGCGATCGATACGATGGGCGAGTTCCAGCAGGCGCGCGTCCGGACGCTGGCTGCGAAGCTGCTCGATCACGCCGAAACTCACACCGCTGCCCCCATGCACGGCCTTGCCCGCCGGCTTGTCGACGACCAGGATCGCATCGTCCTCGAACACCACCGGCAAAGCCTTGCCCGCCGGTGCCGCCCCCCGTGCGTCGGGCCCGACGACACGCACCGGCGGAATGCGCACTTCGTCACCATCCTTGAGGCGATAGGTCGCGTCCACCCGACCGCCATTCACCCGCACTTCGCCGCTGCGCAGAATCCGATAGACATGGCTTTTCGGCACGCCCTTGCACACGCGCAACAGATAATTGTCGACGCGCTGCCCGGCGCCCTCGGCATCGATGCGTTCGCGCCTGACCGCAATTGCTTTGCCTTGTGCAGTATTCATGAAATATACTCTGCGGCGGCAGATTCGGTTGCGATCCCAGCCCTGCCCGCCAGGAGGCGGACAAAGGTACGGGACATCGAGCCCACGAGCGAGCTCCCGAGTCACCAAACCGTGCTCTCGTTGCCTGAAAGGCGACGATGGTAACGCAATCGAGAAACTTCGATCCAAAGATCGATTTTAGACGCGCAGCACACATGCAGGAACAAATGTTCCGGCCGCATCCGGCAGTTTGCGGCGGGAACATGTGATCGACCAGCCGACCCATCAAAGCCCGTAACCCAAACCGGATGAAAGAAGCTTCAGACAATCGCTCCTGAATTCGTAAAGCGCGATGGTGCGCGCCGTTCGTCCTGCCCGTGTGCAAGCCCGCGGGAGAACGAAATAAATGAAGCGCATGCTTTTCAATGCGACGCAAGCCGAGGAACTCCGCGTCGCGATCGTCGATGGTCAGAAACTGATCGACCTCGACATCGAATCGGCTTCCAAGGAAGAACGCAAGAGCAACATCTACAAGGCCGTCATCACCCGTCTCGAACCCAGTCTTGAAGCGGCGTTCGTCGATTACGGGTCTGAGCGCCATGGTTTTCTGCCCTTCAAGGAAATCGCGCGCAGCAATCTCTCGGCCGGAAACGGCGAAGGCAAGGCACGCCCGCAAGATGGTCTGAAGGTCGGCCAGGAACTCATCGTCCAGGTCGAAAAGGACGAGCGCGGCAACAAGGGCGCCGCGCTCACCACCTATATTTCCCTCGCCGGGCGTTATCTCGTCCTGATGCCCAACAACCCGCGTGGCGGCGGCGTATCCCGGCGCGTGGAGGGTGACGATCGCACCGAACTGCGCGAGATCATGGATCAGCTCGAAGTGCCCGCCGGCATGAGCATGATCGCCCGCACCGCCGCGATCGGCCGCAGTTCGGAGGAACTGCAGTGGGACCTGAACTATCTGCTGCAGTTGTGGCAGGCGATCGAAGGCGCGGCGGGCAGCCAGAGCGGCGCCTTTCTGATCTACCAGGAAGGCAGTCTCGTCATCCGCGCGATTCGCGACTACTTCCAGCCCGACATCGGCGAGATCCTGATCGACACCGACGACGTGTATTTCCAGGCGCGCCAGTTCATGGAACACGTCATGCCGGGCAACGTGGCCAAGGTCAAGCGCTACAGCGACGATGTGCCGCTGTTCTCGCGCTTCCAGATCGAACACCAGATCGAATCGGCGTATTCCCGCCAAGTGACCCTGCCCAGCGGCGGCGCCGTGGTGATCGACCACACCGAGGCGCTGGTGTCGGTGGATGTGAACTCCGGCCGTGCGACCAAGGGCGCCGACATCGAGGAGACCGCCTTCCGCACCAACCTCGAGGCCGCCGACGAGATCGCGCGCCAGCTGCGCCTGCGCGATCTTGGTGGCCTGATCGTGATCGACTTCATCGACATGGAGTCCCAAAAAAACCAGCGCGAAGTCGAGAACCGCTTGCGCGACGCGCTCCGGCATGACCGCGCGCGCGTTCAGACCGCCAAGATCAGCCGCTTCGGGCTGCTCGAACTGTCACGCCAGCGCCTGCGCCCGGCCCTGGCCGAGACCAGCTACATCACCTGCCCGCGCTGCAATGGCACCGGCCACATCCGCAGCACCGAATCATCCGCCCTGCACATCCTGCGCATCCTCGAAGAAGAGGCCATGAAGGAAAACACCGGGGCCGTACACCTGCAGGTTCCGGTCGATGTCGCGACCTACCTGTTGAACGAAAAGCGCTCCGATGTCGCACGGGTCGAGCTGCGGCACAAGATCCAGCTCATCATCGTTCCCAACCGCCATCTCGAAACGCCGCATCACGAAATCATCCGCCTGCGCCACGATCAGCTCAACGCCGAGGACATCGCACTCGCAAGCTATCAGATGGCCACCACGCCAGCCGACGAAAACCAGCGCCTGGCGACCGACAAGGTCGATGCCAGACCCCCCAGAGCCGAGGCCATGGTCAAGGGGATCGCGCCGGAGCAGCCCGCTCCCAACTTCGCACCCAAACCAGAACCGCTGGCCGTGCCGGCTGCCGCGCCCCGCCCCGGGCTGGTGCAACGCATCCTTGGCTGGATCTTCGGCTCCAGGACACCTGCCCCACAGGCGCAGCCGGCCGAGACCACTCCGGCCAAGCGCGAAGCCCGGCCGCGTAACGAGCGCAACGACCGGGGCGGCGAGCGTGGCGATGGCCGTCGCCCGAACAATCGCAATCGACGCGACAATGCCCGTGGCGAGGATGAGAACACCGCCCGCCAGCCGGCCCAGAGTCAGGCGACACGGCGCCCTGACGTCGGTGATCGCGACAGCGCACCGGCACAGGAACGTGACGCCAGCCAGACCCGCAACCGGCGAGGGCGCGGCGAGAAGCGCGCCAGCAAACCCGAAGACGCGGTCGAGGCGATTGCAGCCGCCACGCTCGCACCGGTTGCAGCGGTCGCGACCCCCACGGCCGCAGACGAAGCCGAGCCCTTGCTCGATGCGGTTCAGCCAGACACCGCACCCGGCGCCGAAACCGAGCCGGGCACAGCACCCAAGCGTCGCCGCCGTGGTCGTGGCCGTCGCGGCGGTCGCAGCGATGACGCACAAGGCTTGAACGGCGAGCAACAGGCGCTGGATGCCGAAGGCGGCGATACCGACGAAGCTTCCATCGGCCTTGCCCCGGCGGAAGACGCCAACACGGCAGGCGCAAGCATCGAATCAGCCGGTGCTGCGCTCGACACGACGGCTGACATCGAATCCGGCGATACCCCGGCAGCGTCCGCACCGGCGCCGGTCGCGCTCGGAAAATCGATCGGCATCGCCCCCGAGACGACCGAAGCCGCCTTGCCGGTGACGATTGTCGACACCGTGACGGCCAGCGACACGCTCTCCGAGCCGGTCGCCGAGCGCGCACCGGCGATGATCGCGACCGCCGAAGCAGCCGAGGCGACAGCGACAGCCCCGGACGTCGCCACGGCCCACCCTGCGGCGGAGGCGGCTCTCGAAGACACCAGCACGGCGCAGCACGCGCCGCCGTCACCGTCGGAGCAGCCACAGCCCGTTGGCAGCGATCTCGATCGCGCAGCACCTCATGACGTCGCCGCCGAATCCGAAGGCACGCTGCCCACGGCAACCGAAACGGTCTTCGCAACGAACGCTGCCGCGGGCGCTGAAGCGGTCTTGCCCCCGACCATTCCGGAGCCTGCCGCACCGCCGCAAGCGATCGAAGCCGCCCCGGCAATCGTCGTCGAGCAAGCAGTTGCGCCGACCACGTCGGTTCAGCTCGACGCGCCCGAGCCGGCCCAGGCCACCGCCGCCCTGCCGGAACCCGCCGCAACATTTGCCGAGCCGCTCGATCTGGGCCGGGTAGCGGCCGAAAGCGGCCTGATCCTGATCGAAACCGACCACGACAAGATTTCCGATCAACCCCCGGTCGCGATCGACACACCACGCCTGGGCCGCCGCCGCAAGCCGGCGCCAGTGATCGTCAACGAACCGCTGCAACAGGTCGAAACGGCCAGCCACCAGGCGCCTCCCGGCCCCTGAGCACCATCCGCGGCTCTGCCTGGCAGCACCAGGCAGGGCCGCACATCCCCGGGCCGGAGCCCAAAAGGACCCGAGGGTTCGCGCCCGGCCTCAGCCGGACGGCTGCAAGGTATCCAGCAAGCCCTCCACCCCATCCTCACAGTAATCCAGCACGGCCTCGAAGCCCGCATCGCCACCGTAATAGGGGTCGGGCACATCGCTGCGGCGGTGGGTGCGCGCGTACTGCATGAACATCACGATCTTCGGCCGATAGACCTGCGGACACATCCGCTCCATCGCCTCGCGATGCCCCTCATCCATCGCCAACAGCAGGTCGAAGCGCTGGAAATCCGGCACTTCGAGTTTGCGCGCACGCAGCGCGGAAAGATCGTATCCACGTTTCAGGGCGATCTTGCGCGCCCGCGGATCCGGCGCGGCGCCGACATGGTAACCCTCGGTCCCAGCCGAATCGACCTCGATCACCCCAGTCAGTCCCCGCCGCTCGATGAGCGCGCGCGCAACCCCCTCGGCCGTTGGCGATCTGCAGATATTGCCCGTGCACACGAATAAGACTCGTTTCATAGCCTCCCCCCCCATTTTTTGTCTTCCGTCGCCGTTTTCATTCAGCCCACTGATACGACGCAGAAATTTCTTGAGGATCACTGCCCTCGCCCTCCACTTGAAACCGTGCCGACTACGCACGCCAAATCACCCGACCAACTCCTGTCCACCCCCTCCGGGCTTTCAGGTGCTCCCATGCTGATCCGCGCCAAACGCCCGGTTGCGCAGCCTGAAGAGTTCATCACGTGCGGCCGCGGCCTTCTCGAATTCGAGATTGCGGGCATGCTCCTGCATCTCCCTTTCGAGTTTCTTGATCGCCCTGGCCAAACCTTTCTCGTCCATCAGCGCGTAATCGACGCGCGCCGAATCCGTCACCCGGGCGGCCCGCTCGTCGTCAGGCGCATAGACTCCATCTATGATGTCCTTGATGCGCTTGGAGACGGTCCGGGGCACGACACCATTGGCCTCGTTGAAGGCAAGCTGCTTGTTGCGGCGACGGTCGGTTTCGTCGATCGCCGCCTTCATCGAGCGCGTCACCACATCGGCATACAGAATTGCCTTGCCGTTGATATGACGGGCCGCGCGCCCGATGGTCTGGATCAACGAGCGCTCGGAGCGCAAGAAGCCCTCCTTGTCGGCATCGAGGATCGCAACCAACGAGACTTCGGGAATATCGATACCCTCGCGCAACAGGTTGATCCCGACCAGGATGTCGAATTCGCCGAGGCGCAGGTCACGAATGATTTCGACCCGCTCCACCGTGTCGATGTCCGAATGCAGATAGCGCACCTTGAGCCCGTTCTCGACCAGGTAATCGGTCAGATCCTCCGCCATGCGCTTGGTCAGGGTCGTGACCAAGACCCGCTCGCCCGCGCCGATGCGCTGCTTGGCCTGGGACAACAAGTCATCCACCTGGGTGCTGGCCGGCCTGATCTCGACTGCCGGGTCGATCAGCCCGGTCGGACGCACCAGTTGCTCGACCACCTGGCCCTGATGCTCCGACTCGTAAGTCGACGGCGTCGCCGAAACGAAGACCGTCTGCGGCATCAGGCGTTCGAACTCCTCGAAGCGCAGCGGCCGGTTGTCGAGCGCCGAGGGCAGGCGAAAACCGTACTCGACGAGATTCTCCTTGCGCGCGCGGTCGCCCTTGTACATCCCCCCCACTTGCGGAATGGTCACATGCGACTCGTCGACGAACAGCAGCCCGTCCGGCGGCAGGTAATCGATCAGCGTCGGCGGTGCCTCGCCCGGCCCGCGTCCCGACATGTGGCGCGAGTAGTTCTCGATACCCTTGCAGAAACCCATCTCGTTGAGCATCTCGAGGTCGAAACGGGTACGCTGCTCGATGCGCTGCGCCTCCACCAGTTTGTGGCTCTGCTGGAAGGTCTGGATGCGCTCGCGCAACTCGTCCTTGATCGCCTCGATCGCGGTCAGCACCGTGGCACGCGGCGTCACGTAGTGGCTCGACGGATAAACGGTGAAGCGCAACAGCTTGTGCCGCATGTGCCCGGTCAACGGGTCGAACAAGGTCAGATGCTCGACCTCGTCGTCGAACATCTCGACCCGCACGGCGAGTTCGGCATTCTCCGCCGGAAAGATGTCGATCACATCGCCCCGCACCCTGAAGGTGCCGCGCTTGAAATCGATGTCCGAGCGCGTGTATTGCATGGCGACCAGGCGCTGGATCAGATCGCGGTGCGGTATACGCTCGCCCTCGCGCAGATGCAGCACCATCGAATGGTAGTCCACCGGATCACCGATGCCGTAGATGCACGAAACCGTTCCGACGATCACGACGTCGCGGCGCTCCATCAAGCTCTTGGTGGCCGACAAGCGCATCTGCTCGATGTGCTCGTTGATACTCGAATCCTTCTCGATGAAGAGATCGCGTGACGGCACGTAAGCTTCGGGCTGGTAATAGTCGTAGTACGACACGAAGTACTCGACCGCGTTTTCGGGCAAGAACTCGCGAAACTCCGAATAGAGCTGCGCCGCAAGGGTTTTGTTGGGCGCCAGCACCAGCGCCGGGCGACCGCAGCGCGCGATCACATTCGCCATCGTGAAGGTTTTGCCCGAGCCGGTCACGCCCAGCAGGGTCTGGAACATCAAACCATCGTCGATACCTTCGGCCAGTCTGGCGATCGCCGCCGGCTGGTCGCCGGCGGGCGGAAACGGCAGATGCAGGCGAAACGGGCTGCCGTCGAAGGTCACGACCGTTTGAGTGCCGCTCGAAGTTGTCATGCTAGAATTTCCGTCTTGTTCGCGGCCACGTTTTGGTGCATCGCGCACCGAAAGTGCGCAAGCCCCGAGGCCGGTCGAAAGCGTCGATTATTTCCCAAATCCCGGCGCAAGGCACGCAGCATAGATCGAATCCACCCGCTCGGATTCACCCCCTGATTGCCGAGGCGTCAAACCCTGGAGCTCACATGTCTGAATCAATCTTCGCCAAGGTCGAATTGGCACCCCGCGACCCCATCCTCGGTCTGAACGAAGCCTACAACGCCGACACGCGAGCCGAGAAGGTCAACCTCGGCGTCGGTGTCTATTACGACGACAATGGCAAGATTCCCCTGCTGGCGGCGGTCAAGGCCGCCGAAAAGGCACGTCTCGAAACCATGCCGGCACGCGGCTACCAGCCCATCGAGGGTCTGGCCGCCTACAACACCGCAGTGCAAAACCTGCTTCTGGGCAAGGAGTCCCCGCTGATTGCGGCCGGACGTCTGGTCACCATCGAAGCGCTGGGTGGCACCGGCGCGCTCAAGGTCGGCGCCGACTTCCTGATGCGCCTCAACCCCGACGCCACGGTCTATATTTCCGATCCGAGCTGGGAAAACCATCGTGCGCTGTTCGAAGCCGCCGGCTTCCCGGTTGAAAACTACCCCTACTACGACGCCGCCACGCGCGGCGTCGACTTTGCCGCGATGACGGCCAAGCTCGCCAGCTTGCCCGCCGGCTCGATCATCGTATTGCACGCCTGCTGCCACAATCCGACCGGCGCCGACATGAGCGATGCCCAATGGGCGGAAGTGGTCGAGCTGTGTCGCAGCCGCAATCTCGTCCCCTTCCTCGACATGGCTTACCAGGGTTTCGCCGACGGCATCGACGCGGACGCAGTCGCGGTGCGCCTGTTCGCGGCCAGCGAACTGGATTTCTTCATTTCGAGCTCGTTCTCGAAATCGTTCTCGCTTTACGGCGAGCGCGTCGGCGCGCTTTCGATCGTGACCGCCAGCAAGGACGAGTCCACCCGCGTGATGTCGCAGGTCAAGCGTGTCATCCGCACCAACTACTCCAATCCCCCGACCCACGGCGGTGCAGTGGTTGCAACCGTGCTCAACTCGCCCGAACTGCGCCAGTTGTGGGAGGACGAACTCGCCGGCATGCGTGCGCGCATCCGCCAGATGCGAGTCAGCCTGGTCGAATCGCTGAAGGGTGCCGGCGTCGCGCAGGACTTTTCCTTCGTGATCAAGCAGCGCGGCATGTTTTCGTACACCGGGCTGACCGCAGCTCAGGTCGAGGCGCTGAAGTCGGATTTCGGCATCTATGCCGTATCCACCGGTCGCATCTGCCTGGCCGCACTCAATTCCAAGAATGTCGGCTATGTGGCAAGCGCCATCGCAGCGGTCGTTTCGAAGTAAAAGCCAGCGCGTCGACCGCTCTCTTTACTTGACTCACCGCTCGGCATTAACTAGAATGCCGAGCTCAATTCCTCGATAGCTCAGTCGGTAGAGCGCCGGACTGTTAATCCGTAGGTCCCTGGTTCGAGCCCAGGTCGAGGAGCCAAGATATTGCGTTGAACCGCCTCACGGCGGTCAACAGACACCGAGAGTACCGTTCCTCGATAGCTCAGTCGGTAGAGCGCCGGACTGTTAATCCGTAGGTCCCTGGTTCGAGCCCAGGTCGAGGAGCCAAACTACAAACGAAAATGCCACCTGATAAGGGTGGCATTTTTCTTTCCGGTCGCCTCAACGGGCGCCGCCTGAACGCTACGCGATCGCAGCCTGTATTGGCCGCAACGAGCGAGCCGGGACGATCAATCTCTTCCGCACGCCGACTCCCAGTTTGCGTTCGACTTCCCACATCGGAAGACCTTTGACCACCGCAACCTGCTCGATAGCGGTCACCACCTCGCCGATCTTCACGCACAGATACTCGGCACCGTGCTTGACGGACGTCGTTATCTTCATGTGTCTGAGCCTCCTTGTTGTAAGCCGAGCACTCATCCTACCCAAGCCAGTGCTCGGATGTGTCGAACAAATACAGAATATCATTCTGTTTTTTTCGAAATATCGCGCCACTTGGCCAAAACTGGCCCGGATCACGCCCCTCATCCGCCGGCCATGAATCGTGGTCGATCGACCGGACGCCGGCCCGACATGCGCACGTGTAGCGGCACGCGTGAGCCATTCCAGGCAGGCCATCTTCGGCCCCGGCCACATGCCGATCCAGGCGGTGTTCAATCAACATTCCTCCTGCCGGCGCCGGTGGCGCGCGCCCCGGCCCGCACTGCTGCGCGCGTGGGTGGCGGCTGTCATGCCCGCCAGCGCGCTGGCGACCCGTTCGTTGATCGATCCGCGCGGCATGATTCCCTTGGAGTCGGCCACGCCAGCGGGCACCCCGGTCAGGATTTCGATCGCTTCGTCTACCCCACGCACGGGATAAACATGGAAGCGGCCCTGGCGTGCAGCCTCGACGACATCGTTGCGCAGCATCAGATGGCGTACGCTAGCCGCCGGAATGATCACGCCTTGCTCACCGGTCAAGCCACGCGCAGCGCACAGGTCGAAGAAGCCTTCGATCTTCTCGTTCACCCCTCCGACCACCTGGGCCTCGCCGAACTGGTTCACCGAGCCGGTGACCGCGAGCGACTGACGGATCGGCGCATCCGCGAGCGCCGACAACAGTGCGCAAAGCTCGGCCAGCGATGCCGAATCGCCTTCGACCGGCGCATACGACTGCTCGAACACCAGGCTGGCGGACAGGGAGAGCGGTTGATGGCGCGCATAGCGAGCGGCGATGAACGCTGACAGGATCAGCACGCCTTTCGAGTGGATCGCCCCGCCCAGCTCGATTTCGCGCTCGATATCGACCACATCCCCGTCGCCCATGCGCACCGTCGCGGTGATCCGCATCGGGTGGCCGAAGAATGCCTCGGACATCTCGACGACGACCAGCGCGTTGATCTGGCCGGCACGTTCGCCGTCGGTCGAGATCAGTATCGTGCCATCCAGCATCGAATCGAGCACGCGCTCGGAATAGCGCCCGAAGCGCCGCATCTGCGCGGCGATCGCAATATCCACTTGCTCACCATCGACTTTGCCGAGGCACGCCGAACGGGCATGAAAATCCGCCTCGCGCATGATGTCTGCGAGCAGGCGGGTGCGTAACGACAAGCGCCCGGCATCCTCGGCAATCCGGGTGCTCTGCTCGACCATGCGGGCGATGGCGCTGCGATCGAAGGGCAACAGTCCGGCCTTGCGCGCGAGCGTCGCCATCAAGCGGGCAAAATGGGCGACGTTTTCCGCTGTGCGCGGCAGATCGTCGTCGAAGTCGGCCGCGACCTTGAACAGTTCGGCAAAGTCGGGATCCTGATCGCTCAACAGGTAGAAAACGTCGCGATCGCCGATCACCACCACCTTCAGCTGGCATGGAACCGGCTCGGGGCTGAGGGTGAGCGTCGCACTCCAGCCCTGTGCCTCGGGCGGCGGTTCGATGGTGATCTGCCCGGCGCGGATCGTGCGTTTGAGCGCCTCCCAGGCGAATGGCTGGGTGAGCAGGCGCTCCGCATCCACCACCAGATAGCCGCCGCATGCGCGATGCAGGGCACCGGGGCGGACCAGCTTGAAATTGGTGACCAGGGCGCCCATGTGGGCCACATGCTCGACGCGCCCGATCAGATTGCCGAACGTGGGATTGTCCTCACACACGATGGGCGCCCCCCGGGTGGCCGCATGGCTCACCAGCAGGTTAACCTCGTAGCGATGAAAACGCGCCCGCGAGTCGGCGTCGTGCGCCTCGTCCTCGTCATCGGGCAAGGCGTCGGCACCGCCTTCGAGCAAATCCTTGCATACCGCGTCGAGAAAACGCTGCACCGCGTCGAGATCGGCGTAGCGAACCCTCACATTGGTCATGAGATGGGCGATCGTGGGTTCCAGCGCTTCGCGCTCAGCACGCGTGCACGCGTCCTGCAAGGCCTTGCGCCAGCCCGGGAACGCGGCGAGCTGGTCGCTCAGGCGGTCACTCCATGTGTCGACGACCGCCTCGATCTCGGCGCGGCGCGCCTCGGGAAGAGCTTCGAACGCTTCCGGCGAAAGTGTTTCGTTGCCATCCGTGGGCGCGAATACGAACCCGTCAGGCGTTCGGATCAGGGCCACGCCCTCTTGGCCGCAAGCCTCACCGATGGCATGCAGGGCGTTTTCTTCGCGGGCCTTGTGCGCTTCCTGCAGTGCTTCGATACGGCTCGTGTGGGTCTCGCTTGCGAGCGCGGCCTCGATTGCCGGGCCGAGTTCGCGGATGAGCGCCTGCATGTCCGTACGCCAGGCCTCGCCACGACCGGCAGGCACGCGAACCAGCCGCGGGCGCAACGGGTCGGCGAAATCGTGCACGTAGCACAGATCCGGCGGAATCTCGCCATCCGCGGCAAATTCGCGCACCAGCCTCAACGTGGTCGCATGCCGGCCGGTACCCGACTCGCCCAGCACGAAGACATGGTAGCCCGGCTGGTGCATCGCGAGCCCGAAGCGCAGCGCCTCTTCGGCGCGCGCCTGGCCCAGGCCCCCGGGCAGATCGGCCAATTCGGCCGTGGTGTCGAAATCAAGCAGCACCTCGTCACAGCGGGTGCGCATCAGGTCGGCGGCTAGGCCGGCGGGGTGCGGCATGTAGTTTTTCTCCCGGAGCGGCGCGTTCGGCGCACCGCGTCTTGTCGTTGTCCACAGCCATGCCGGCGGCTTCGCCTTGCGTGCCGGCTGTGGTGTGTCGATAATCCTAACAGGAAGCGCGGCAGAACCCGCACGCCTTGCCCATGGTCGATTGCCCGGCCGGCGATGAGCAGCACGGTCGCTGCGCACGAGACCGCGAAACCAGACACCATGAAAACCATACCGATCCACTCCGCATTTCATTCGCCGCCGAGCGCGTCGTCGAGCGCCGCCCGCCATCCCAGCGCCGGCCCGCTCTTCGACCAGCGCGGGCGCGCGATGCGCGACCTGCGCATTTCGGTCACCGACCGGTGCAATTTTCGCTGCGTCTATTGCATGCCGCGCTCGGTGTTCGACAAGGACTACGCGTTCCTGCCACGCAATGCGCTGCTTTCGTTCGAAGAGATCACGCGGGTGGCACGCGTGTTCGTGGCGCGCGGGGTGCGCAAGTTGCGCATTACCGGCGGCGAGCCGCTGCTGCGCAAGGACGTCGACCAATTGATCGCTCAACTGGCCGGCTTGCCGGGTGTCGAGATCACCCTCACCACCAACGGCGTGTTGTTACCCAAGCTGGCGCGGCGCCTGCGCTATGCCGGGCTGGATCGGGTCACCGTCAGCCTCGATTCCATCGACGACGCCACCTTCAGGGCAATGAACGATGCCGACTACCCGGTGGCCGACGTGCTCGCGGGCATCGCCGCCGCCGCCGCGGCCGGCCTGGGTCCGATCAAGATCAACATGGTGGTGAAGCGCGGCGCCAACGACCGCGGCGTGGTCGACATGGCGCGTCATTTCAAGGGCAGCGGCCATATCGTGCGCTTCATCGAGTTCATGGACGTCGGCAGTTCGAACGGCTGGAAAATGGACGAAGTCGTGCCCTCGCGCGAAATCATCGAACGCATCCATGCGGTGTTTCCGCTCGAGCCGGTCGGCCCCAATTATGTCGGCGAGGTGGCCGAGCGCTGGCGCTATGCCGACGGTTCGGGCGAAATCGGCGTGATATCGTCGGTGACCCAGGCGTTCTGTTCGACCTGTACCCGCGTCCGGCTGTCGACCGAGGGCAAGCTGTTCACCTGTCTGTTCGCGCACAACGGGCACGATCTGCGTGCACGCTTGCGCGACGATGGCGACGATGCCGCGCTCGACCGCGCCATCGCGGCGGTATGGGCGGCGCGCGGGGATCGCTACTCCGAGATCCGCACCGCCAACACCGCGCGCCAGCGCAAGATCGAAATGTCGTATATCGGCGGCTGAGGCCCCGCTTAGTCCAGCCGCGGCGGCGCCGGAATGGCCCCGCTCCGCTCGGTATCGGGCCTCCACTCGTCGAGCTCGGCCGCCTCGATCTTGTGAAAATGCGCGCTGATCTTGCGCGAGCTCACCTGCACGTCCTGAACATCCTTGCTCGCCTGGTCGATATGGCGCGCGAGGGCGTTCATGCGCTCGTCGAAACGATTGAAATCGCGCCCGAGCCTGACCAGCGCATCCTTGATCACGTGCACCTGCTTCTGCGTCTCGACATCCTTGAGCACCGCCCGGGCGGTGTTCAACACCGCCATCAACGTGGTCGGCGACACGATCCATACCCGCCTGGCCTGGCCGTACGCCACCAATTCGGGATGACTCGCGTGAATCTCGGCGAACACCGCTTCGGCCGGCACGAACATCACCGCGCCGTCCGAGGTCACCTCGGGCAGGACGTACTTGCTCGCAATCGCGTCGATATGGCGGCGCACATCGGCACGGAATGCGCCTTGGGCTGCGCGTCGATCGGCCTCGGCGACTACCGGATCGAGCATGCGGTGATAATTTTCGAGCGGAAACTTGGCGTCGACCCCCACCAGCCCGGTCGGCTCGGGCAGGCGCAACAGGCAGTCGACCCGGCTGCCATTGGGCAGCGTGGCCTGAAACTGGTAGGCGTCCGGTGGCAGCGCATTGCGGATCAAGGCCTCGAGCTGCACCTCGCCGAACGCTCCGCGCGCGCGCTTGTCGCCCAGAAGCTCCTGGAGACTCACCACATTGGTGGTGAGCCCGTCGATCTTCCGCTGCGCCTCGTCGATGGTCGCAAGCCGCGCCATCACATTGGCAAAGGTTTCGTTGGTCTGGCGGAAGCCCTCGTTCAGGCGCTGATCGACATGCCCGCCGATCGCCTCCAGCCGCTCGTTGATGGTCCGCGACAACGCCTCGGTGCCGCTCGTGAGCAGCGCCGAGGCCTGCTGCAACCCCGCCTGCAGCAACTCGCGATCGGCGCGCGACTGCTCCGCCAGCGTCGTCAGCACCTGCTGCAACAGTTCGCCGCGCAGCCGTTCATGCGCGCCGTTGATCGCACCGGCAAGCTCGACGAAGCGCGTTCCCACATCCTGGCGCTGGGCCGCGAGCTGTGCCTGTACCGAGGAATGCAGTTTGTACAACGCCTCGCGGCTGCTCTGCACCTCGCCGGCGACCCCGGCGCGCAAACGCTCCGACGCACTCTCGGCGTGGCCGAACTGGCGGTCGGTCTGGCGCTCGAGACCGGCATGCAGATCTTCGAGCAGCGTCCGCTGCTGCGCGGCCAGCAGCAGCGGCAATTCTGCCTCGAGCCGCCGCAGGCGCACCGCGACCATCATCAGAAACATCAATACGACCAGCACCGCCAAGGCCGCGGCGGCTAGACCCAGCTCGAACGCGCTCATCTGCTGCAATACCGACATCCACCCTCCCGATCACCGCCCTCCCACAACGGGCGCGCAATCTTCTCACAGCGGGGGCGGTATCGGCGCAGGCAATGGGCGGATGTAGCCGGTGGGGAAGCTCATCGATTAAATGGCACAGGCTGGATGGCGTATGTCACGCGCAGCCTGATCATGGTTCCTCGCCGCCCCCAATGCGCCTCCCGCGATGCGCCATCAAGACCCGAGCGAGGCGATCACCCTGTCTTCGCCGGCGAACCGCCTCAGCAGTTCGGTACGCGCCCGCTCGGCGCGCTCGGGATCGCAGGCGCGAACTTCCTGATTGTCCATGTACATGCCAGCCGGCGCCACCAACGGCTTGCGGCCGGCGCAGGCGTCGCGATGCGCACGCCAGATGCGCACGTCCTGCGGCAGTGACGCGTCCTGCACCTTGTACGCCGTCTCGAAGCGCTCGGAAAAGCTCTCGTGCATGTCGAAGCAGTCGAAGCTCCCCGCGTTCCAGGTCGTCGCCGTGCCGTCCTGGTAAAGGCACACGGTGTACTGTGCGGCACGCCTGTCCTGCGCCTGCGCGGTGGCGAGGCTGTCGTAGAAATGGATCGCAATGTCCTCGGCGTTCACGTTCATGCGTGGATCATGCTGCGCCAGCACTGCGGATGCCGCCTGGCGGAACGCGTCCGACCCCAGGGGCAGCTTCGAGTAGTAGAAGACCATCTCGTCGCCACGCCTGTCTCCCTCGCGCGCGCCCCCATACACGAAGGGGTTATGCTGGCGCGGGTCCGCCTGCAATGCCGCACCGGCATAGGCCGCCGGGACCGCCAGCGCCACGACCAGCGACGCAGCCCACTCCGTCATGCTTTCCGGCCAGCGCCCCTCGAGCGCCCCGACGAAGAACTGCGCGATCACACAATCGGTGAAGATGAACAGGCCGACCGGATTCTGCTGCCAGAACCTGCCGCCAGCCATGTCCGTCGTGGCGGCGAGTTGCAGCCTGTCGAGGTCCAGCAACGTCGCGACGCCGACCAGCGCCCCGGCGACCAGGATTCCCCGCACGACGCCACCCGGCCTGCCGGCCCACGGCTGGGTGAACAGGATCAGCGAAACCGCGATGAAGGACGGCAGGTGAAAAGCACCGCCCGCGACCGGAGCCGGTACCAGGTAATCGGCGAACGCACTGGACGATCCCCAGATACCCTTCCAGCCCAGCGCACCGGCAATGGCAGCGGGTGCGATCCAGGCGACGATGGCCCACAAACAGAAAAGGAGTTTACGGTTCATTGCCCCAGCCCTTCCGCTGCGGAACGCTACCCGCCCTGTTGTTGAAAGGCCAAGAAATAGCCATTGCAATCCTTGATACCGAACTCGCGCGAGCCGTACGACATCTCCTGGAGAGGCCAGGCAACGGCAACCTTGTGTTTGACGACTGCGAAGTAGCTTTCCGCATCCGGAACCGTAAAGTAGAGCGTACCGGAAAAACCGGGCGGGCCGTCCCAGAGGTCATCAGACGTAAAGATGAGCGCCCCGCCATGATGCTCGGCGACGAGTGTTCCCCCATCCGCGTCGCGGACATCGAAACCGAGTGCCGATTGGTAGAACCGGCGGGTATCTTCGAGATCTCGGCAGCGAAGAAGGATCGTCAGTGGCATGCATGGCTCCAGGCGTAAGCTTCCCCGTCAAGTAGGCCTGCCGCAGAAGTGGGTGGTCGATTGCACGCGGGTTCGCCTTGAATCTCATTCGGCTCGATCCCGTCAAACGCAAGGGCGGGCTCAAGGTGCGCCGACTCATTGCGGCCACCTCCGACGCCTATCGCGCTGAGTTGCTCGGTCTTATATAAGATTCATGCGAATTGCCCTGGGTCACGGTGCAACAACCACTAGGCGAGCAAAGTAGCTCTTGTAGGGCCTCGGATCCCGGGACAGTACGCTCAGGTTGGAGACAGCCGCGTGAGCACCAATGAAGAAGTCAGGCAGCGGCTTCTGCTTCGCCCCTCCGCGTTGTCGATACAGCACATATGCCGCGGCTGTGAGCGATGCGGCCGCCCAAGGCAGCGGGGTCCTCAGCGTGTCATAAACGTCCAGTAGCGCATCGAGCGCACCAACATCTGGCCCAGGAATGAGCAACTCCGAATAGATCACGATATTGACGTGCAGCGGAGACCGCTCGCTGCAAGCCTGAAGTTGCTCCACGGCCCAGTCGTGCCACGGACTGGCTTCATCGATGCAATCAACCCAGATGTTCGTGTCTACGAGCGTTCCGGCCGTGCCGTCGTAGGTGGCCAGACTAGCGGCGGCCACGGCGGGTGGAACTCTTGACGGGTTCGTTCCCTCGGATAAAGCTCATGATCTCGTCGGCACTGAGTTGCTTGAACTCAGAGTTCAAGCTGTCGCGGACCCGTGCCGCAGCCGCTTGCAACTTGGCTCGGCGGTCATCCTTGACGTTGGTTCCGACGGGCGTAATGATGATCTTGCTTCCATCAAGGCTGAAAACAACTTCGCTGCCGGGTGTGACGCCGGCGGCTATCCGAATGTGCTTGGGGATCGTGACTTGCCCCTTCTCAGTTACGAGCATAGTAGCCCCACAAAGTAAGAATCGATAGTAGGAATCCTACGCCGAAGGGAGGAAGTTGACAACGAACGCTGGGGGCAACGATGCCTAAGGAATTAACCGGCGCGCTTTAGCGCGTCCGGGAATTGTCAGGCATGATGGCTATCATCTTTCCGCGCTTGCGAGTATGCGACAGCCGCTAAAGTGTCGAAGGGACGATTGGCCAAGTTGCGAAGGGCGCTGAGCTGAGTTGATTTGTTGTGGGACGTGAGCCTGCGCCCCTTGATTTGGTATCTGGTGCCGTCAGCGCCACGAGCGTCATACCCGGCTTGAGACTGCGACTCAAAGGACAGTCCGAGGGCACGGGAAACAAGAGTCTCGGTGTAGTCAGCGACGGGATTGTTTGAGCTACGCACAACTCCACGGTCTTTCAACTCAGCCATCAATGAGCAGTAGGCACCAAGCAGTTGCTCGTCGTCGAGTTGCGACCAATCCACACAAGCCCCCTAACGTCTAAATTCACCGGCGCTGCGCGGCTTTATCGCGCAGCGTCCGGTGCAATGATGGGTTGGGCAAAAGATAATCTGACGAATCACATGAAGAAATTTGTGATACTTCGTGAAACGGGAATTGCCACGACAACTGAGATGGGTAAATTGATAACAAACCACGGGTCTCCTTTTTGAAACAGTCTTCTCCAAGAGGATTTTTGGCAAATTTTCTGCACTGTCAAAAGGCCTGCATAGATCAACAGACCTACGATAAATAATGTTATCCCCTCAGCCACGTGCTATTCCTCAGACCGCTTCAGCAAGAATGAACTTCTGCTCAGCCTGCCGGACGATGACTTCGAGTTCACTGAGCAGCCGGCGGACAAGGTCTATTGCCGGTTCAGACTTCCATTCGTCGTGTGAAAAGTAGATGTCATCGCGCGTGGTATCCGGCGGACTGTTTTGCTTAATAAGCTTTTTAGCTCTTGCCTGGTGCCGCTCTTCTCGAAAGCGGTGAAGCCTTTCCCTCAAGGGGTATGTTGCATCTTCCCAGAGAATTCGGAGAGACCTCCGATACCAAGGCGCCCCACGTATAACGGTAATGGTCGCCGAGCATGACACATGAACAGAGGCCGTAACGGTCATTTGTATTACTCGGTGTGTGGCAATCGGGCCTTCTTTCAGTACGTAGTTTCGTTGCTCAAGAAGAAAGCGGGCAAGTCGATTCTGAGCAAGTGCCTTCTGGTGCTCCGCGTACCAGTTGGCGAACTCTGGGCGATTTGCAAATTCCTTCTGAAGGTGAAACGTGACACTTCGTGTGAAGACAATCGCGGCTTCAAGGTGATTGCAAAATGACACTCGCTCATTCGTTCCGGCTTCATCAGCACAGTCGAGGAAGAACCTCGCTTTCGCAATTGTTGATCCAGAAATCGACGTCATGTGACAACGGCTCCTGATGCTGCCCAACGCCTGAATTAAGCCGCGCCGCGAAGCGGCGTCGGCTTGAATGCGGTGGCTCCGGTGGTCTGGACAGCTACCGGGTCGAAATAAGCTAAGGCCGGTGGCCGGGGGTTGGTTTTGACTTTCCCGGATTTTATTCAAATTGGCACGAGCGCTGTGGAGCTTGTGGGCAAAGGGGCGCGCGGTGGGAAAGTCGTCAGACTTTTCCACGGCAAGTGCCCCAGTTCGCCGCAGGCGAATTGTCCACAAATCCACAGCGTCCCCTTGCTGTTCTCAGGCCGCCCGCAGGGCGGCCTCCTGTTGGCCGAAGTACGCCTCGTCGGGCGTCTGCCAGCCCAGCGCCTGATGCGGCCGGCGCCGGTTGTACCAGTCGAAGCAGGCCGAGAGGCTGGCCTTCTGCTCGCGACCGTCGGCGCACGGGCGCAGATAGACCCACTCGTGCTTGACCGTCCACCACAACCGCTCGACGAAGATGTTGTCATGGCACCGGCCGCGCCCGTCCATGCTGATGCGGATGCCGTGGCCCTTGAGCACGCCCGTGAAGGCCTCCGCGGTGAACTGGCTACCCTGGTCGGTATTGAAGATCTCGGGCACGCCGTAGCGCGCGATCGCCTCCTCGAGCGCGGCCACGCAGAAGTCCGTCGTGAGCGTGTTCGACAGCCGCCAGGCGAGCACCCGGCGGGTGGCCCAATCGAGGATCGCCACCAGGTACAGAAAGCCCTTAGCCATCGGGATGTAGGTGATGTCGGTCGCCCACACGTGGTTGGGACGATCGATCTTGAGCCCCCGCAGCAGATACGGATAGACCGGGTGCGCCGGATGCGGCCGACTGCTGTTGCGCCGCGGCCCCACCGCCCACAGGCCCATCTTGCGCATCAGGCGGCGGATGCGCCGCCGCCCCACGGCCGTGCCCTCGCGCGCAAGCATGGCCTGCACGCGCCGGCTGCCGTAGACCGGGTGATCGGTGAAGATGCGGTCGATGCGACGCACCAACGCCAACTCCTCCGCCGAATCGCCCATCGGCCAGTAATAGGCACTGCTTCGCGCCACGTCCAGCAGCGCGCACTGGCGCGCCACCGACAACTCGCTGTTGGTCCGCGTGATCATCGCCCGCCTTTCAGTAGCCGGGAGAGCGCGGGCTGCCCGGCCAAAAAATCGCGCTCCACCTTCAGCTGGCCGAGCTGGCGGTACAGCTCGTCGATCGTCTTCTGCTGCTCGCCCTCGGCCTTCTTCGCGCCGCGCTCGAACAGCTCCCCCGCCCGGCGCGCCAACTCCTGCTTCCAGGTGCTGATCATCGTCGGATGCACCCCGTACTCGGCCGACAGCTCGGCCAGCGTCTTCTCCCCACTCAGCGCCGCCATCGCGACCTGTGCCTTGAACTGCGCGCTGTGCTGCTTGCGTTTTACACCCATGTTTCATGCCTCAACTGTCCGGGCGGCCTTAGCTTATCCAACTGTCCAGTTTTCCGGCACCGCCGCAGAATGACTACAAAGGGACTTCCCAC
>DDUE01000052.1:0-29088 GCA_002344625.1 Rhodocyclaceae bacterium UBA2346
CGCCGCGCACTCGTCGCAGCTACCGCGATGAGTGCGCGGCGCGTGGCAACGCATCACTCATCCGCAAGCGGATGCACGGGGATCCATGGGACGGGACGCTGATCCGGACAGGGCAGGACGCCCCCAAGCGTACCCGGGCGGGCCGCGCCTGATCGCGAACATCGGGGCGCGGTTCGCGCGGTTCGCGCTCGAAACCGCGCCGGGCGCCTTCGAGCAGATGCAGACCTTCGCCTGCGCCGACCATGCGGGCATGCTGGAAGTCTGCCGCGCTTATCTGGCCCGCGTCGAGGGGCCGGCGCCGATCCACGCGGCGCTGGCGCTGGCGACCCCGGTCGCGGGTGACCGGGTGCACCTGACCAATCGCGACTGGTCGTTTTCGATCGACGCGATCCGCGCCGAACTGGGCCTGCAGACCCTGCTGGCGGTGAACGACTTCCTGGCGATGGCGATGGCCTTGCCGCGCCTGCACGATACGCAGCGGCGCCAGATCGGGGGCGGCCGCGCGACCGCCGACGGTGTCATCGGCCTGCTCGGCGCGAGTACCGGCCTCGGCACATCCGCGCTGGTGCCCCGCGGCGGACGCTGGATCACGCTGCCCTCGGAAGGCGGGCATGCGAGTTTTGCGCCGGCCGACGAAACCCAGGTAACGATTCTGCGCCATGCCTGGAAGCGCTGGGAGCATGTGTCGGCCGAGCGGCTGCTCTCGGCGCCCGGCCTGGTCCTGATGCATGACGCACTGCGGGAGGCGGCCGGCGCGCAATCGTCCGGACCATCGCCCGCCGCCGACACGATCATCCGGCGCGGTGTCGGGGGGGAAGATCCGCTATGCGCCACGGTGCTGGAGTGCTTCTGCGACATGCTGGGCACCCAGGCCGCGAACCTGGCGCTGACGCTGAACGCCACCGGCGGGATCTACGTCGGCAGCACGATCGTCAGGGCGCTGGGCGAGTTCCTGCCGCGTTCGGGTTTCCGGCGCGCGTTCGAACGCAAGGGGCGTTTCTCGGGATTCACCGCCGCGATTCCGACCTACATGATTCTCACCGACCAGTGTTCGTTGTTCGGCGCGGCCCAGGCGCTGCGCGAGCACCTCGAGGATCAGGGGGGCGCGGGGCGCCTGCTCGACCATATCCGCGCCGAGATGGATTCGTTCACGCCAGCCGAGCGGCGGGTGGCGCGCCTGGTGCTCGAGCAGCCGCGCACGGTGCTCAAGGAGCCGGTCGCCGAGATCGCGGCCAGGGCCGACGTGAGCCAGCCGACCGTGATCCGGTTCTGCCGTTCGCTGGGCTTGCAGGGCTTGTCCGACTTCAAGCTCAAGCTGGCATCGGGGCTGACCGGCACGGTGCCGGTCCGGCGCAGCCAGGTGACGGTCGATGACGGCAGCGGCGAGCTCGCCGCCAAGGTGCTCGACAACACCGGCGCGGCCATCGCGCGGCTGCGCGACGAGCTGGATGCGAACGCCGTCGAGCGTGCGGTCGCGCTGCTCGCGAACGCGCGCCGGATCGAATTCTACGGAGCCGGAAACTCGAGCGTCGCGGCGCTCGACGGGCAGCACAAGTTCTTCCGCTTCGGCATTCCGGCCAACGCCTACGCCGATGCGCAGGTCCAGGCGATGGCGGCCGCCATGCTCGGCGAGGGCGACGTGGCGGTGGCGATCTCGCGATCGGGCGATTCGATCGGGACGCTGCAGGCCACCGACGCGGCCGTGCGCGCGGGGGCGAGCGTCATCGCGATCACCGCCGCCGGCTCACCGCTGGCGCAGCGCGCGAGCGTTGCCCTGGAATTGACACATGATGAGCAGGGCGCGGACTGCGTTGCGATGGTCGCGCGCGTGCTGCACCTGCTGATCGTCGACATACTCGCCGTCGGCGTCGCGATGCGCCGGCTGGCGGCAACCGGCGCCGGGCGGGAAGCCGATGCCGATCGCGGGCCACGCCTGCCGCAGGACCGCCTCGAGGCACTGATCTCGCATGCCAACCCTGCCGCACCCCACTGATCGCCTCGAGGCCGTACTGCTGCCACGCGCCGGCGGATTCGGTCGCCTGGACGGCCCGCGCCGCCTGAGTCGTGCGACCTTGCGGGCCTACGTCGACACGGCCTACGTGGTGCACGCCGAGCCGGCGCCGATCGTGCTGCGGGTCGGCCAGCCGAGCGCGCAACTATTGGCCTGGCAGCAGGCGGAGGGGGTGTGCGAGTCGGTGTTCGTGAGCGCCTGCAATCCGTTCGGGCGGCGCGTCGCCGACCCGGTGAACGACGCGGCGATGCGCGCGCTCCGGGCCTGGTTGAGCGGGCGCGGCCATCGCAGCGTCGATGGCCTGGGCCAGGGCGACGATCGCGCCTGGCCCGCCGAGCCCAGCCTGCTGGTGCCCGGTGGCGATGCGGCGCTGGCGCTGCGATTGTGTGTGCGCTTCGAGCAGAACGCCACGGTATACATCGGTTGCGACGGGATCCCGTTGATCGCGCTTCACCCCGGGCTTGGCCTGTCGGAGGTGGACTGACCGGCATGGGCGGGGCGCTTCCAGGCCGGCGCGACGAAGGCTTCGACCAGGAAGTCCACCAGCGCGCGCACCTTGACCGACAGGTGTTTGCGCGACGGATATACGGCATAGATGCCGAGTTCGGGGCCGCGACACTCGGGCAGCACTTCGACCAGCCGCCCGCTTGCGAGGTCGTCGCTGATCAGGAAGTCGGGCTGCAGGACCAGGCCCTGGTGCGCCAGCGCGATGGCGCGGCAGGTGTCGCCGTTGTTGGTGCGGATCTGGGGGCGGGTGACGATTTCGCGTTCACCTTCGTCGGTCGTGAACTGCCAGGTGTCGCCGTGGGCACGGTATGAATACGCGATGACGCTGTGGGCGGCGAGATCCTCGAGGCGCGCGGGCGTGCCGCGCCGCGCGAGATAGGGCGGGCTCGCGCACAGCAGGATGCGGGTGGTGGCCAGGCGCCGGAACACGAGGCTGGAGTCCTGCATCTGGCTGATGCGGATCACCGCGTCGTAACCTTCGTCGATGACGTCGACCAGGCGGTCCGCGAGCGTGATCTCGAGCTCGACGTCGGGATAGCGGTTCATGAACGGGCCCCACAGCGGCGCCAGATGCAGGATGCCGAACGAGAATGGCGCGTTGATCCGCAGCCGCCCCACCGGGTGGCCGGTGACCGCGCCGACCGCGCTGTCGGCTTCGTCGAGGTCCGCCAGGATCTGCTTGCAACGGGCGAAGTAAGCCTGCCCTGCCTCGGTGAGCGACAGCCGGCGTGTGGTACGCTGCATCAGCCGCGCGCCCAGCCGCGCCTCGAGTTCGATCACACTGCGCGATACCGCGGCCTTCGAGAGGCGCAATACCTCGGCCGCGCCGACGAAGCTGCCCGCTTCGACCACCGCAACGAAATGCTCCATTTCCCTGAAACGGTCCATGATGAAGATTGTCAAGTCATTGTTGACATAACGTCAATGATAGCCTTGTTTATTGCGCTTATGATTGTCAATATCATCGCTGCATCTTCAATGAAAACGCTTGTTTGCGCGCCGCTGGCGCCTTGAACGAGGCTCCGCTCGCCGGCGCAGACGATCGAAGGAGACGAATCGAATGAACACACGGTATACCCGCACCGCGATGAGCCTCCACTGGTTGATCGCAATCGCGATATTCGGCACTTTCGCGCTGGGTACTTACATGGCCGACCTGCGGATCTCGCCGACCATGCTCAAGCTCTACTCGTGGCACAAGTGGGCCGGGGTGACGATTTTCGTGCTGGTCGTCGCGCGCCTGGCGTGGCGTCTCGGCCATCCACCGCCGGCCCTGCCGGCGCACATGCCGCCGCTCGAGCGTCTGGCGGCGCATGCCGGACACCTGGCGCTGTATGGCCTGATGTTCGTGATTCCGGTCAGCGGCTGGCTGATGAGCTCCGCCTTGGGTTTTCAAACCGTCTGGTTCGGCGTGCTGCCCTTGCCCGATCTGGTCGCCAAGGACGCGGCGCTGGGCGATCTGCTGCAACAGGTGCATCTGGTACTGAACTATATGCTGCTGGTGCTGGTCGTGATGCATGTGGCCGCTGCACTCAAACATCATTTCATCAATCGTGACGACGTGTTGTTGCGCATGCTGCCGCAGGTGCGCAAGACCAGCCCGGGCGTCTCGGCAACAGGAGTTTCGGAAAAATGATCAAAACCACCATGAGCCGCAAGCTGGCAATCGGCGCCATGGCCATGTTGATGGCCTGGACGGCGCAGGCGGTCGAGTACGACCGCATCGATCCCGCGGAGAGCCGGATCGATTTCGGATTCAAGCAGATGGGCGTCGGCATGGACGGACGCTTCGACAAGTTTGCGGTGACGCTGCAGTTCGACCCGGCCAAGCCCGAGGCGGCGCGGGCCGTGCTCGAGTTGCAGGTCGATTCGGTCGATACCGGTTCGGTCGAGGGCAACGAGGAGGTCAAGGGCAAGCTCTGGTTCGACGCCGCGAATCACCCGTTGGCGAGGTTCGAAGCGAAGGGGTTGAAGGCGCTCGGCGATGGCCGCTTCGAACTTTCCGGCGATCTGACGATCAAGGGGCGCACCAAGCCGGTGCTTGCGTCGCTGAGTTATGTGCCGGACGGCGCGCGCGCGCGCATCGAGGGCAGCTTTCCGATGAAGCGCTCCGACTTTGGCGTCGGCGAGGGCGAATGGGCCGATTTCGGTCTGGTCGCCGATGAAATAGAAATCCGGTTCAAGATGCTGGCCCTGGCCGCGGGCCAATGATTTGCGGTAGATCGTCAATTCCAACTGAGAAAGGAACAAACCATGAAGACCAGGATCATCTCGATTGCCCTTGCTTCCCTCGTTTCGGGCGCCGCGCTGGCGGCACCCGCGACCTATGTGGTCGATAGCACCCATACCTTCCCGCGCTTTTCGTACAGCCACCTCGGGTTGTCGACCCAGTTGTCGCGCTTCAACCAGACCACCGGCACGATCACCCTCGATCGCGAGGCGAAGACCGGCTCGGTCGAGGTCGAGATCGACATGACTTCGGTCGATACCGGCTACGGCACCTTCAACGAACATATTCAGGGCGCCGATTTCCTGGACACGGCCAATCATCCCAAAGCAACGTTCAAGTCGACCAAGGTCACGTTCGAGGGCGATGCGCCGGTCACGATCGAGGGCGACCTGACGATCAAGGGCGTCACCAAGCCGGTGACGCTGAAGGTCACCCATTTCGTCGCCAAGCCGCACCCGATGCTGCAGAAGGACGCGATCGGCGCGAACGCCTCGGCACTGATCAGCCGCAGCGCGTTCAACGCCGGTAAATATGCGCCGAACGTCGGCGACGAGGTAAGCTTGGACATTTCGCTCGAAGCGATCCGTCAGTAACAGCGTTCGCCCGGCTTGCGCCGGGGACGGCGGTCGGTGTGCGTCCGATCCTGGGTGCGCTCCGGCCGCGGGCTGATGGCGCATGTCCGGCGTGGTGGAGATTCAAGAATATGTCGTTGCCGAAGTTGACCCGCAGAAGGGCGTGGCTGGGTATCGGGCTGGGCTCGTTCGCGCTGGCGCTGAGCAGCCTGATCCTGACACCCTTGCTCGGGCTCAACGCCTGCTATCTGTGTGTGTTCCAGCGTTTCGTCTTCATGCTCGTCGGTGTGTTCGGGCTGCTCGCGTCGACCGGCCGTTTCGAGCGTGGCTTCGGCGCGGTCGTGTTGGCGCTGACCGCGCTCGGCGCGGGCGCCGCCGGCCATCAGAGCTGGCTCCAGGCCCAGCCCGAAGGGAGCGTGAGCTGCGTGGGCGGCGAACCCAACCTGATCGAGCGGCTTTCGTACTTTCTTGCCGAGGCCATGCCGTCGCTGTTCAACGTGACCGGCTTCTGCGCCGATGAAGAGCTCGTGATCCTCGGCCTGTCGCTGGCAAACTGGGCCCTGGTCGCGTTCTGCGCGAGTTTCGTGGTCGGGGCGTGGGCGCTCTTTTCGCGCCGGTCGTGATCTGGCTAGGGCGGCGCAAGGCGCTTTTCCGGCGCCGCTTCGGGCTTCGAAGCCAGGATTTCGGCCAGGGCGTCGGTATCGCGCTCAAAGCTCGCATGGTTGATCGTCACCGCGTTGAGCCCGGCGAGTGCGCGCAGGGGCTCGGGTAGCGCGTCGCGCGCAGGCATGCCGGCACCGCCCACCAGCACCGGGATCATGCGCTTGTGCAGGGCCAGTCCCATTTCGATCTCGCGTCTCACGAAGTCATCGGGCAGATCCAGGCGGCGCTGGCCGGCCGTGCTGGCGGCGCTGATCCAGCCTGGCGCGATGATCACCAGCACGCTCTCCGCATCGCGCATCCGCGCCGCCAGCACCTGTTCGAAATGGCTGCCCGGCGGGATCTTCTCGACGTCGATGAAAACGGCTTCTGCGCCGAGATTCTCGATCAGGCGGTCATAGAGGCGTCCGCTATGTCCGGCGCTGTCATCGCGCCGATAGCTGATGAAGACCCGGTAGCGGGCCTTGCGGCGCAGGCTCAGCGCGGCGAGCACCAGCCAGCCGGCCAGGCTGGCGTCGATCAGGGTCAGCAGGGTGGCGATGGCCGGGTTCGCGGTCAGGCGCGCATACAAGGTCGCATTCGCCGAGTGCTCATCGCGCCACACCCAGGCGCTGCCGTTGAGCCTTGCCTCCATCCGGGTCGAGCCGAGTTCAAGTGCGTCGATGGTCAGTGGCGTATCGCCGGGGCAGTGGCCCGCCGCTAGCGGGCCGGTCCCTTGCCACAGCAATCGGTCTGACGAGGCGCCGCAGACGAATGCCGAAAGGTGTCCATCCGCTTCCCGCACGGCAATCGAGCGAACGGGCAGGCCGGTCTGCGCCGAGGTGCCGGCAAGGATGAGACGAAGGGTTTCGCGACCCGGTGACAGCGGCACCACCGTGCGCACCCGCGCGTGCGCGGGCACGTCGAGCACCAGGGGCAAGCCCCCCTGCAGTTCGAGCGCCTGATCGCCGAGCCGCAGGGATTTGCGCGCACCGGGCGTGTCGTCGATGAACGAAGTACCGACGGTGACCTTCAGCGGGGCGTCCGCATCGAATTCGAGCTGCGCGACATCGCGGGTCGGGGCCGGGTCCATGTGCAGGCGCAGCGTGAGCGGTTGGTCGGATGCCTCGCCATGCGTGACCGTCAATATCGAGTCGCCCGCCACGCCAGCATTGGTGATCCATGAGATCGGACCGGCATCCGCCGGTACGGCGAAACCCAGTTGCCGGAACAGTATCGCGGTGACCGGCGCGAGTTTGGCGCGTTCGAAGCGCATGTCGATACCGCCGCCGGTTTGATGGTGGAGCAAGGTGTCTTCGGGCCGCAGCCCGGACAGCGTCATGGTTTCCCGGGTCGAACTCGCGATGGCGGTCGCGATCGGCTGTGCGATCGGCACATTCATCAACCACAACTGCAGGCTCGCCGCGACAATGAATACGCCGAGCGCGGTCAGCCGGTGCTCTGCGGCGCGGCGCAGCAGTCGCGGAAGCGGGCTTGGCAGCATCGTGATCTCAGCCGCTCATGGCGTGACCCGAACGGTCTGCTCCGACCAGGCCGTCACCCAGTCGGCCTCGTTGCGCGATGACATCCAGGCGCGCACCTGGATGATGTGGTTGCCGATCGAGGCCTTGTTGCCGGCGTCGGTGCCGTCCCAGAGCCGCTCCGGCGCCCGGCCGAACAGCGTGCCGCGGCTGATGCCGCCGGCGAAGCCGAATTCGCGCGCCAGACCGACCTTGATCTGCCCATCCGCGCCGTCGATCCTGAGCACGCCGACCGCAAAGTGGTTGAAGTCCGACTTCGAAAGAAAGCTGTAGCGCGCCTGTTGCCGCGCCGAGCGCTGAATGACGGGCGGGCGGAAGTCGACCTGCTGTATCGCCACCGAACCGACTGCGCGTGGGCCGGCGCCGAGCCCATGGATGCGCGCACGCCCCGGGCCGCGTTCGCCCGGTTTGTTGCGCATCGAGCGCACCAGCATCACCGCGGGGCGGCTCGAATCGCCAATGCTGGCGGGTAGCTTGAACATCATCAAACGCCGGCCGGGGTTGTTGGCGAGTTCGAAAACGACTGGTTTGGACTGGCCTTGGACATGCAGTTCGATGGTCGTAATGCTCTGCCCATCCGGGCTGTAATCGACCACCATGGGCCAGCCGCCCTGGACCAGGCACCGGATCGGCATGCAACTGTCGCTGTAGCGCGCGTCGAAGCCGGGGCCTTCGGCCAGCCACTCGGGGACCAGGTCGGCGGCGGGGCCACGCTGGCCCAGCAAGGTGCCGAGATCGATTCCAAAGCCCACGCCGCGACTCGGCGTGTCGCCGCGCCTGCCGGGGTAGTCGCTGTCGCTGCGGGCGTTGTATTCGGTATCACGTGGGCGCGCCGGTCCGCCGCCGAACAGGCCGCCGAAAACGAGATCGCCCGGGGGAGCTGCCTGATCGTCCCAGGGCAGGCTGCGCAAGCGGCAGTCCTCGCCCAGCTCGAGCGCCGGTTTGGTGGGGCTCGCGCATGCGCCAAGTGCGCCCAGAATCACCATGAACCGAACTACGCGGGTTGCAGTGCGCATGTTGTGTCCTCACGACCAGGCTCATGGCTGTACGCGGACGAACCCGCCCAGGCGACCAGGGTCTGTACGGATCGGATCCGGGGTCGCCAAGGGGCCGAAACACAAGGCGGCAATTGCAGTATAGGAGGCAGGGCGCGTTCGACAACGACGCATTTGCGATGTGCGGTGGCGTATCGCTGGAGCGGCAATCCGTACGTCGGCCGGGGTCGTACGCCCCTGCAGATCATGAGGAATCGCACGGCGCGGGACAGTTTTGTGCAAACAGACATGAATCCGGTTGTTAGAATCCATTTGCAAGTAAATGTTACGTATCGTCCTTACACTACATAGGAGCAGGCAAATGGCAGATTCGAGGTTCAGACTTTCCATCCTGGCGTTCGCGCTACTGGGTACCTTGACCGCGTGCGGGGGCAGTTCGTCGAGCAGTTCGGCCAATCCGGAAGAAGGTGGCCCGGCTCCGGTTGAACCCGTGCCCCCTGTGGACCCCGTTGCCCCTGTGGACCCGGTTGCCCCGGTTGCCCCGGTGGACCCAGTGGAGCCAGAGCCCGCGGAACCGGGCCCGGGCGGTGGCGCGACGCCTGGAACCGGCGCTGCGGCCGATTGCTTGAACGGTTCGCTCTACGACGCCACTGCCACGGTGAGCCTCGAATACACCATCATCGGTCCTTTGAGCGGCACATCGAAGTCCGACTATACGATCACACCGTCTGCCATTTTCGAAGGGCAAGCGTCGAGCAAGGCGCAGGGTACGGTAACCACGACGTATACCGGCCAGGCGCCGATCGTGACCAATGTCCAGAACTTCTTCCAGATGGACGGGCTTGCGGTGAACGATCTCGGGAATATTACCGAAACGTCGTCGCTCGGCTCGGTCTATACCACGCGCACTGTCAACGATCCCGCTTATCGCGACTTGAAGTTCACCCTTGCCGCGGGTGCGAGCGACGAGCAGACGATTGGCCGGGTGACCACGGTCAGCGGCGGCATCGTGCCGGAGACCACCGTGCGTACCACCGAAACCAGGCGCGTCACCTACGCCGGGCGTGAGACCGTGACGGTGCCTGCCGGTACTTTCGAGACCTGCCGTTTCGACTTCACGGTGGCGATCGGGGCCGAAAGCGACACGGCCACGGACTGGGTTGCGGTCGGCAAAGGCCTGAGCGTCAAATCGGTGGCACGCGACACCGATACGGCAACCGAGACCACGTTGGAACTCACCAGCGGGCGCATCAACGGCGCTCCGATCTAGACGGAATACCCCGGCCGCTTGCCCGGCCGGGGTGTTGAAACCGTTGGACCCTTCGACAGCGGTTTCAACGCGGTACCCCGGTTCGGCTTTGCGCACCCGATCGGGGGTCGATCCGCCGCATTTTCCGCAACACGCCATCCGGCGACGAAACCTCGAACCCGCCTTCGTGTCCATGCTTATGTGTTGATCATCCGTCATGCGGATGTCGCGGGGGACGCCCAAGATGTCGAAGGAGCGGCCGGCGTGGCACGGACGCATGGCAGGCGATGGTTTTCACTCATTCCGTGATTCGACGTCTTTACGTCGCCAAGGCACAGAGCAGGCCGGATCAATGACACAGCATCCCACCGCCGACTCCCCGGAAACCCCGCAACCCATCCACTGGCATACGCTGTCGCAGGCACAGCTCGAACAAATGTTGCAGACAGGCGTGGGAGGCCTGACCGACGCCGAGGCCGATCGGCGCCGCGAACAGTACGGGCCGAACCGGCTGGTCCCGCCGAAACGGCGTGGGCTGCTGCTGCGCCTGCTCGCGCAGTTTCACAACATCCTGCTCTACGTGATGATGGGTGCGGCCTTCATCACCGCCATCCTGGGGCATTGGGTCGATACCGGCGTGCTGCTGATGGCGGTGGTGGTCAATGCCATCATCGGCTTCATTCAGGAAGGCAAGGCGGAGTCGGCGCTCGACGCCATCCGTGCCATGCTCTCGCCTCACGCCACGGTGATCCGTGATGGCGCGCGCCGCGAAATCGACGCCGCCGAGCTGGTGCCCGGCGACGTGGTCAATCTTGCCTCCGGAGACCGGGTGCCGGCGGATGTGCGGCTGGTCGAGGTCAGGGACTTGCGCGTAGAGGAAGCAGCGCTCACCGGCGAATCGGTGCCGGTGGAAAAGAGCGCCGGCGCGGTCGGCGCCGAGGCCCCGCTGGGCGACCGCTATGGCATGGCCTATTCCGGCACCCTGGTGGTCTATGGCCAGGGCAGCGGCGTCGTCGTGGCCACCGGCGGGGCCACCGAACTGGGGCAGATCAACCAGATGCTGGCCGGCATCCAGAGCGTGACGACGCCGCTGCTGCGCCAGATCGACCGCTTCGGCCGCGGGCTGGCGCTGGTCATCCTGGCCGTGGCGGCGGTCACTTTTGCCTTCGGCACCTTGTGGCACGGCCATTCCGCGGCCGAGATGTTCCTGATGGCGGTCGCGCTCACCGCGTCGGCGATCCCGGAAGGGCTGCCGGCGATCATGACCATCACCCTCGCGCTCGGCGTGCAGCGCATGGCGCGGCGCAACGCCATCATCCGCCACCTGCCGGCGGTCGAGACGCTGGGTTCGGTCACGGTGATCTGTTCGGACAAGACCGGCACGCTGACCCGCAACGAGATGACGGTGCAGCGCGTGGTGTGCAGCGGCCACGTGTTCGACGTCGGCGGCGTAGGCTACGCGCCGGTGGGCGATTTCAGCGTCGACGGGCGCATCGTCGATCCCGAGCACTACCCCGCGCTGTCGCTGGCGATCCGGGCCGGCGTGCTGTGCAACGACGCACGCCTGCGCGAGGACGAGGACGGCCTGTGGCGGGTCGAGGGCGATCCCACCGAAGGCGCGCTGCTGGTGCTCGGCGACAAGGCCGGCTTCACCCGGCATGCGGGCGATGCCACATGGCCGCGGCTCGATGCGATTCCGTTCGAGTCGCAGCACCGTTTCATGGCGACCTTGCACCGGGATTCCGACGACGAGCCGTGGATCTTCGCGAAAGGCGCGCCGGAGCGCATCCTCGAGATGTGCGCGTTCCAGTTCGACCATGGCGGCGAAGCCCCCCTCGACCCCGACTATTGGCGCCGCATGGCGACCGATACCGCGGCGCAGGGCCTGCGCGTGCTGGCGCTGGCGTGCCGGCGCGCCGTGCCGGCCGGCGGGCAACTGGACTTCGCCGACATGGAGGAGGGGCATACGTTGCTCGCGCTGGTCGGCATCATCGACCCGCCGCGCGAGGAGGCCATCCGCGCGGTCAGCGACTGCCATCATGCCGGCATCCGGGTCAAGATGATCACCGGCGATCATGCCGAGACCGCGCGCGCGATCGGCGCCCAGTTGGCGATCGGCGTCGGCCGGCCGGCGGTCACCGGCGCCGAGGTGGCGGTGATGGACGACGCCACGCTGCGCAGCGTGGTCATGGAGGTGGACGTGTTCGCCCGCGCCAGCCCGGAGCACAAGCTGCGCCTGGTGCAGGCGCTGCAGGACGACGGCCAGGTGGTGGCGATGACCGGCGACGGCGTCAATGACGCGCCGGCCCTGAAGCGTGCCGACGTCGGCGTCGCGATGGGCCGGAAAGGGGCCGAGGCGGCCAAGGAAGCGGCCGACGTGGTGTTGGCCGACGACAACTTCGCCACCATCGCCACCGCGGTGCGCGAGGGTCGCGCGGTCTACGACAACCTGAAGAAATTCGTCCTCTTCATGTTGCCCACCAACGGCGGCCAGACCCTGGTGGTGATCGCCGCGATCCTGTTCAACCTCACCCTGCCGCTCACCCCGGCCCAGGTGCTGTGGGTGAACATGGTCACGTCGAGTTGCTTGGGGCTGGCGTTGGCCTTCGAGCCCGCCGAGCGCGACATCATGCGCCGCCAGCCCCGCCCGCCGGGCGAGGCGCTGCTGTCCGGCTTTTTCGTCTGGCGCGTGGTACTGGTGTCGGTGCTGATGATGACCGGTGCGCTCGGCCTGTTTTTGTGGGAGCTGTCCCTCGGCACCAGCGTCGAGACGGCGCGCACCATGGCGGTGAATGCGATCGTCGTCAGCGAGATGTTCTACCTGGTCAACAGCCGCTACGTGTTCGCCCCGGTCGCCAACCGCGAGGGCCTGTTCGGCAACCGCTACGTGCTCGCCGCCATTGCCGCCTGCATTCCGCTGCAGCTGGCCTACACCCATGCCCCCGCGATGCAGGCCATCTTCGGTTCGGCTCCGCTGACCGCGCTGGAGTGGGTCAAGGTGCTGGGGGCCGGGCTGCTGGTGTTCTGCGTGGCCGAGCTCGAGAAGCTGGTGATTCGACGCTCTCGTCTGGCGGCGCGTCTGCGCCGTGGGTGAGAGCGCGGCGACTCGATTACGCTCGGGCCCGGTGGGCCGGTAGCGGGCAAGCGGGTAATCGAGCCAGGTTCAATCGCCGCTTTGCCGCAGCGAAGTGGGGGCGAGGGCGCCGGTAGCGGAGTCTTGCCGGGCGCTTTCGTGCTCCAGCGCTTCGATCTGCTGCAGCACGGAAAAAAGCTTCCTGCCGAATTCCGTGAACGTGTATTCCACATGTGGCGGAATCTCGGGGAAGGTCGTTTTTCCGAGCACGCCATGGGTAACCAGCTTCTGCAGACGTTCATTCAAGACCTTGGTCGATAGACCGGGAATTGCACGTTCGAGCTGCCCGGGCCGGGTCGTGCCGGTGTCGATGGCCCGCACGATGCTCCACGACCACTTGCATCCCAGCACATCCTCAAGCAACGCCGCGACACGGGGGGGCGGGCGTTCACCGGCGGTCGTCATGGGCACCGTTTGGTGGGTAGGGAACCATTTTGTACCTTCTTTTCAGATGATTGCAGATGTGAAGAATAGTGGCTGTGACGCTGGGTCACAACCCCGAGGAGTTTCATCATGACCAAGCAGGCTGTTTTCTATCACGCGGGCTGCCCGGTGTGCGTCGAAGCCGAGCAAAATGTCGCCCTGGCGCTCGACCGCGCACGCTACGACCTTGAAATCGTGCATCTGGGCCAGCAGAAAGGCCGGATCAAGGACGCTGAAACCGCTGGTGTGAAGTCGGTACCGGCGCTCGTCCTCGATGGCCTGCCGTTTCACATCAACTTCGGCGCCGGGTTGGACGCGCTCAAGTAGGCCGGCGGTTTGTCCTGATGCGCGGCTCCACGCGCCGTCGACGCGTGGAGCCGGCCGGTCGGACCACGTTCGGTTACGGCGCTACGCCTTGTAGTGCCGCCGGGTTGTCATGATGTTCCGCCGATCGCGCCGCGCGATCGCGACGGTCCTCATTGATTGGCCGGTCGTGGCCGCGCCGACGAATGGTGATGCACGATGCGCCAGTCGTTCCCGTCTTTAACCAGCACGAAGCTGTACCGGGCCGGGGCTGAAAAGGCCTGGCCATCGGGCCGCACGCCCGAGAATTCGTAGAGTCCGGCGATCACCGCATGATCGGCGGACAAGGCGTTGACGGTGCCGGCGTCGAGCAGCTTGACCTGGGTGCGCGCACGGGCCGCCTGCGCGAAATACGCATGCAGTGCCTCGGTACCGGCGGCGAGGTCGGGCGCCATCGTGCCGTACACCGTGGCATCCGCGGTATATGTCGCCGCGATCTGCTCGGCATTGCCGGTGTTGAAGGCCTGCACCCAGCGTCCGACCGTTGCTTTGACATCCTCCTCGGGCGAGGCAAGTGCCAGACTCGATGCGCCAACGACGCAGACGGTCGCCAGTCCGCCCAGCATCCTGCGTGTCATGCTGGATCGCATCGTGGTTCCAGCAGTGAGCCTCGATTGCCGGGGTATCGTGCAAGTGGTCGACATGGCATGGTCTTCTTACCAATAGGGTTGATTGGCCCGTTGCCGCACCGCCAACCGATCGGGAAAAGCCTGGGATGGCCCGATTATGGGTCGGCAGTCCGGCCGGTAAGGTTTATTCTAGAACCAGAATCGAAGGGCCGGATGTCGCGTCGAAGCGCCGGGCGAGCCAGCCTGTCGAGCCCAGAACGGCTGGAGGAATGACAGTGCCTCAGAATCGAATACCGCAGATGAAGTTCTCAAGCGTTTATCCCATGTACGTCCAGAAGGTCGAACGCAAGAACCGGACACAACAAGAAGTTGACCAGATCATCTGCTGGCTGACCGGTTACAGCCACGAGGAACTGCAACGCCAGATCGAACTTGAAAACGATTTCGAGGCCTTTTTTGCCAACGCGCCATCGCTCAATCCGAATGCTGCGCTCATCAGAGGGGTCGTGTGCGGCGTGCGCGTCGAGGAAGTCGAAGATCCCCTGGTGCGGAAAGTCCGTTACCTGGACAAACTCATCGATGAACTTGCGAAGGGAAAGGCACTGGAAAAGATTCTGCGGCAGTAGCCCACGCGCCTTTCGGAGCGCGATGTAGGCGTTGTCGAGCCGACGCCGCTTCGCGGCGTGGCCCGAACAAGGCAATCCGGACGCGCGTGGCGCGGGCTGCAATGCGTCAGCCGCAGGTCCCCACCGCGCCGCATGCCGTGCAGAAGTCGCAGCCGTCCTTGCGGATCACCGAGTAGTTGCCGCACTCGGTGCACAGCGCGCCCTGCATCAGCACCGGGTCGCTGTCCTTGTGCGGGGCTTCGAGGATGCCCATTTCGCGGATGGGGTAGCCCTTTTCGTCGAGCACGCCGAGCATCGCGTAGCGGTGGATCATCAGTTGCGCAATGTAGGCGACGGTGCTGGGGTAGTTCTGCTGGCGCTTGGTGCCGGGCACGAAGGCCATGAAATCGCCCAGCGGCTCGGGGTAGTTGAGCAGCTTGCGCAGTTTCATGCCGATCCAGGCAGGGTCCATCACGCGCATGTCGAGCGCCAGGATGCGGGTGAGGCCATCGAGCGCGCGCGGGTAGTTGCCGGACAGCCACACCGAATAGGGGCGGGTGACGCCGTCGGGCAGGGTGATTTCCTTCAGGCCGAGCACGAAGTCTTCGCCGGTGGCGGGGTTGGCGATGTCGACCGTCCATGACAGGGTGCCGTCGGTGCCGGTCTTGGGCTCCTGCAGGCTGAAGAGGGTGTCCAGCACCGGGGTGGGCGTGCCGTCGACCGCGAGTGCGCCGAGGTGCTCGCAGCGGTAGCGCACCACCTGGGCGAAGGCCGACACCACGCCGGGGAACAGCTTCTTCTCGCCATGCGGCGGGAAGGGCATCTCGAAGGACTTCTCGCCGATGGTGCGGGCGAGCGTGTCGAGCTTGAGCGCGAGCCAGCCACGGTCGTTGGCGCGCATGTCCATCGACAGGGTCTTGGCGACCGCGCCGAGGCCGCGCGGCTGGTCGGCGCCGTTGACCCACACTTCAAACGGGAAGCCATTGACGCTCACCGGCTGGGTATCCACATGGCCGATGAAGAGCGCGAACTCGCCTTGCGGCGACTTCAGCATGTAGGTCCAGGCCATGTTGCCGTCCGGCATTTCGGGGCGGCCGGGCCAGCGCAGGCTGGACAGCACCGGAGCGGGCAGGGTCTTGATCGACAGGCGGCGGTTGGGATCGTTGAGCTCGACGTCCTGCGGCTTTTTCTGCTCGGGACTGGGCGTGACCGACAGTACCGAACCGAGCACGCTGTTGGGCCGGTAGGTGGCCAGGCCCTTGAGGCCCGATTTCCAGGCCGACATGTAGAGGTCTTCGAAATCGGTGTAGGGGTAGTCGGCAGGGACGTTCACCGTTTTCGAGATCGAGGTGTCGACATACGGGGCGACCGCCGCGACCATGTCCTTGTGCGCCTGGGCCGAAATCTCGAGCGCGGTCACGAAGTAGTCCGGCAGCTTGTCGATGTTGCCGCCCAAGTGCTTGTACAGGCGCCAGGCGTAGTCCTCGACCGCGTATTCCTTGAAAGTGCCGTCGGCCATGCGCTTGCGTCGGGTATAGGTGTACGAGAACGGCGGCTCGATGCCGTTGGAGGCGTTGTCGGCGAACGCGAGCGAGATCGTGCCGGTGGGGGCGATCGACAGCAGGTGCGAATTGCGGATGCCGTGCTTGCGGATCTTGTCCTTGACCTCGGCCGGCAGGCGCGAGGCGAAGTTGCCGCCCGACAGGTACATGTCGGCGTTGAACAGCGGGAAGGCGCCGCGCTCGACCGCGAGCTCGACCGAAGCCAGGTAGGCGCGGTTGCGCATGAAGTCGGAAATCCGGGTGGCCATCTGGCGCGCTTCGGGGGTGTCGTAGCGCAGCCTGAGCATGATCAGCGCGTCGCCCAGGCCGGTGAAGCCGAGGCCCACGCGGCGCTTCGACTGGGCTTCCTTCTCTTGTTCCTTGAGCGGCCAGTGGGTCACGTCGAGCACGTTGTCGAGCATGCGGATCGCGACGTCGACCACCTTGCCGAAGCCGTTGAAGTCGAACTCGGCCTGGTCGGAAAAGGCATGCCTGATGAACGGGGTGAGGTTGATCGAGCCCAGGTCGCAGCAGCCGTAGGGCGGCAGCGGCTGCTCGGCGCAGGGGTTGGTGGCCTCGATGGCTTCGCAGTAATACAGGTTGTTGTCCTGGTTCATGCGGTCGAGGAACAGGATGCCCGGCTCGGCATGGTCGTAGGTCGAGCGCATGACCTGGTCCCACAGGTCGCGCGCGCGCACCTTGCGATACACCCAGGCGCCGTCGTCGAGCTGATAGGCGCCGTTGCGCTTGATTTCGTCGATGGGCTCGGCCTTGTGCACCAGTTCGACATCGCCGTCGGCCTCGACTGCCTTCATGAAGGCATCGGTCACGCCCAGCGAGATGTTGAAGTTGGTGAGATCGCCCTGGTCCTTGGCGTGGATGAATTCCTCGATGTCCGGATGATCGCAACGCAGCACGCCCATCTGCGCGCCGCGGCGGGCACCGGCGGACTCGACCGTCTCGCACGAGCGGTCGAACACCCGCATGTACGACACCGGGCCGGAGGCGTTCGACTGGGTGCCCTTCACCAACGCACCCTTGGGGCGGATGCTGGAGAAGTCGTAACCGACTCCGCCGCCGCGGCGCATGGTTTCGGCCGCCTGCGCCAGCGCCGTATAGATGCCGGGCCGGCCATCCACCGATTCGGTGACCGAATCGCCCACCGGCTGCACGAAGCAGTTGATCAGCGTGGCCTGCAGTTTGGTGCCGGCGGCGCTGTTGATGCGCCCGGCGGGCACGAAACCCATTTCCTGCGCTTCGAGGAACTTCGCTTCCCAGTGGGCGCGCTTGTCGTCGGCTTCGACCGTGGCCAGCGCCCGTGCGACACGTGTGCGCACCTCGTGGATCGACGCCTCGTCACCCTTGGCGTATTTCTCGACCAGGACCTCGGCGCAGATTTCCTGCGGGGCGAGGGTGCTGGCGTCGGCTCTGGACGTGGCGAGTTTGTCGGTCTTGGCGCTCATTGCGGGTTGGTCTCCGGGTGTTTTTACGGTGATCTGAACTGAGGCGAGCATAGCGCGGAACGGGGTTGGATGCAAAAATATAAAAATCAAATAAAACAAAAAGATAATATAAATTACGGGGTGTCAAGTGTTATTTGAATACTATATATAGTAGCTCTTTCCGGTGCTCGTAGGCTCCGGATCCCGCGTCGATCCTGGGTTCGGGCCGCGATGTGAGTGGTGCTAGGCGCGCGGAACCAAAACACACCACACGGCTAAAATAAAACGCGACACGCGGAAAAAAAACGAGGCATAGAAAAGCAGAACCCACGGTACGGAATGGCCTTCCTCTGACGCTCGAAGGCTTCGCGTTGCCCTATTTCAAGCCCGTATATAATAGGGGCGAGACGCGAAGGCGATAGGGCAGCGTCAGCCGATCGCGCTGGCAACCATGCTGTCGACTTCGGCTTGCAGTTCAACACGTCGCGCATGTAGTTCTGTGCGCTCCCCGGAAAGTCCGGCGATCATCTTCCGCCGCTCTGCAACTGGCATTCTTCCATCGGGCCAGCGTCCCTCAAGCGCGATTTCGATCTTCTCCATGATCTTTTCGTGGGCTTTGTCTGGAAAAAACGCAAACAAAGCTTTGGGAACAGACATGCGGTGAAGGTACCCCGGGGCATTACCCTTGACCGGAATAGTCAAACCCGACCCTTGCGCAAGCTCGAAGTGACTCCACGGAAGCGAGAATACAGCCTCATCCAACTTTTCCACGGCACCCGCGACCCCGACAGCCTCACGCCCAAACAACGGCGCAACCCATTCACTCCCTTCACGGATGATCCATTGCCGCACGAACTCTGAATAATCCTCGAATGACACCGGCTCAGCCCGAAGGCGCGCTATCGTCCGATCAATCTCAGAGATACGCTCATCTATCCGACCAACCTCGGACCGCAGCGTTACCAGCCTGGCGCGAACCAGCTCGATCGCATCCTTCATATCCGTCTTGCTCATCATCATCTTCCTTATCTACTTGTAATGGCGTCTGCCGCCTAAATGTCGATGTCCCGAAGCCCGGCTATCGCGGGCTGAGCCGCTCCCAAAAAGCCCACATGCCGCAAGTACCAACGGCCCGGCGTGGGGTTGCTAGAGTGCTCCGGGCTGTAGAAAGCAGCGCTGCGTTTTTTGTAGCGTCCAAGCTTCACATCCTCTGCAAACCGCGCGTCCACTTGCCGGGTTCGCATCAATAGCTTCCCGTCACGCGATGCCATGAGCCCGTCAACCCACCCCACAGCAGGCTTATCCGTTTCCGGATGGCCAATCACCAAGGGCGCTTCACGCTCGGTCGGTCGGTAGTTTCGGGCTATATCGTCGATGTCAGCTTGCGAGAACGTGATACTTTGCCCTTGATCGCTGACATGTGAGCCCGCCTTGAAAATCTCGATCCAGTTTCCGATGATCGGCGCGTTTCCAGCCGGCGCCCCCGCGTTGTATGGCTCGCTGAAGAACACGCCCCCTTCGGCATCCTCGCGAAACGCAGCACAACCCGTTCCACTCAGAACCGCCACGTGCCGAAGGGCCTCGGCATAGCTCACGTTGTGCTCTTTAGAGAAGCTCTGCGCTCGCGCGTCAAGCTGCTGATCCGAAAACGGTCCCGCATCCTCTGAGAACGCCGCGCCTGGCGGTGGCGTGCTTTCCGCAACGAACTTCACGGCATCCCAATACGGCACACCAATTTTCGCCGCAAGGATATTTGCCGATGCGTGCAATACATCGTCGGGCCGTGCTTGGCCGTTCTCACTAAATCCAACGCGTGTTGACGACTCCATCAGCACCGTCCGAGCAAGCGCTTCCTGATAGGTGATGCGCGCACTGAAGGCCAGCGTCTTTGCTCGCCTGTCCAACTCCATATCATCCATTTTGCTTAATCTCCTTCATCATGGCCTTTTCTGGAAGAAGCAACGATCTCCCTGACCCGCCGTTCCGACAGCCCATAAGTGCGCGCCAAAATGCGAAAATTTCGGCCGTCAAACTCTTTTCGAATCGCCTCATCGCGCGATTCGCTGAATGAACAGCTCTTCCTCATGTAGAGCTGTTCCCCCCCGAACTCCTCAACCATCAGGCTCACACAGGTCCTTGCAACATCCGGTACGGCGTCCGCGAATACCGGTGCCCGATCCATCAACACATCAGTCAAATGTTTCAACAGCCGATCGTCAAAGCGGTCCACCTCGGGGTCTTTCGCCATCGCGCATCCTTGAATTCGTTCACTGATGAACGACACCATAGGAAATGGTGGCGGTCGCGTACATTGAACGAGTTCAATTATTGAGAACAGGCCAATTCGGGCACCCGAACGAACAAAGGGCGGAGCATCACGCCCCGCCCTTTGTTGTTGGCGGCCAATCTAGCCACCGCCAAGCCTTTAGAACCACCTCACCGATACCTGACCATCACCCAGCCCCTTTAACGGCGCTACGGGCCTTTTCGGCGGTCTTGGTGCTCCGGTCCGTGGGTGCGTTTTCAGCTCCCTCGTCCAGGCCGGCCACTTCCACCCGGATCAGATCCTTCACGTACTTGTCAGTCAGCGCCTCGCGCTTCTTCGCGAGCTTCTTCGACGTTTCCGTGAAGACCATCGGCCGGGCCACGCCCGGCGCGTCGGGTGACTCTTCAAATCCGATCGAGAGGCCCCGATTTTTGAGCTTCGCCATGAACGCGGTCCAGAACACGTGATCCTGCGCGGCCGTCTTCGACCTGATCCAGTCATCATAAAGTAGGGTTGCGGCTTCTCCGACCGTCTCCAGATCGCTCGAATCCAGCATGCTCACCAGCGCCCGAACCGTCTTGCGCAACGCCAACTGTTCGCGCAAGAGTTGTTCGATCTGCACGTTAAGCCGGCCGCTGTAAGTTTCAATCCCTTCGGAAACCTCTTCGAAGCGCCCCACCAGCGCATCATGTGCAATCTCGATCAGGTTCAGGACATGCACGTCCACGTCTCGCGTACAGCTATCGGTCGCCAGGGCCTTGGCAGCAAACAACGCCGACCGGCTATGACCCGCCATGAAGTAAAGATCACGGCTCAACTCACTAATGTCCGGGCCGCCGATCTTGCCCCTGATAGCCCACACGTGCCCAACCAAATCGGGTTCCATCGCTTGAGCGTTCATTTCTGCAACTCCTTTGCACTGGATTGCGCAAGCATGCGAGTCAGACCGGTAATGACCTTCGACGCTTCAGCCCGCGTCATCTCGCCCAGATCGGCGACCTTCACCGTATGCCGGGCGAAGGCAAGCAGGCGGAAATCCTTAAGGCCTGACCAACTCGCCCGGCGGGCCAAACCTTCGAGTGCGGTCCACTGGCGTTCGGTCGGCATCGGTGCCCCTCGCGCCAGACCCTTCGCGCGGTCAACCTGCGCCCCTTCCGGAAGGGCTTTCCCTTGGATCAAGCGTTCCAGGCAATCCGCAAGCCGGGAAAGCTGCTCGAAGCTCATTTCCCGGCAACTGGTCTTGCCAGTCTGTGAAAGCAGCACCGTGCGGTAAGTCGCCTCGTCGTAATCCAACTGCTTCGCCAGGGCATGCACTTTGCCGATCAGCGTGTTTCGCGTAGTCATCCCGCCACCCTCCCGTAAGCCTTTGCAATCGCAATAAAATTCTCTGGAATGAGGTCGACTTCGCGGGAACCCATTTCTCCGAGAAGCTCAACGACGGCGCGCAATCCGCCATCGCGACCCGGAAGGCGGGCAATCGTCAGCAGCGCATCGCGCCACTTCTTGCCCTTCAGCCCCCGCCAGTCCATGAACGCTTCGATATCCTCCGCGTCGTTCGATTCCAAGGAGATATGTCGGGTTCGACTTGCCAAGGCGTCATAGTCAGTCCGTTTTCCCCACACCGCGCCGTGAAATGCAGGGTTGCCAATCATCAGCACGGGAATTCCGGCCTGTTCGTTGATGTAGGACATGAACCTAAGCCCGGTTCCCCGATCGGCAGGAATACCGCATTCATCCGCAATGAGAAAATCACCCGGCCTGACCTGGCTGAGAATGCGGGAAAGCTTTGTGCTCACGTTTCCCTTGATGTCGCCGTAAGGCTCCAGCGCTTCCAAGATTGAATCAAGCACACCGATATCACCCTTGGTGCCTGGCGAGAACTCGAAATACACCGCCCCCGCTTCGTTCGGGCGACGCGGATAGTCGAAGGCGTAGCGCTTCGCCGCAAACGATTTCCCGATGCCGTACATGCCGGTAATAGCGAACAACGCACGCGATTTGTGCGCCATCCGGCAAGCACCATATACACGCTTGTAGATCGCGGTTTCAGCATGGTCATCTTGACCTTGCTCGGTCGCGTCCTCCTCATCCGCCCACTTCTTGAGCGCGATAAGGTGGATTCGGGCCGTGTCGTTATCCCACCAACTCCAACCGCCATCTTCGAGACGCTCTTCGTGAAGAATGCGTTTAAGCTGCGTCATGGATGGACCGCTCTCGCACTCCGCCACGATGCGCGAAACACGCACGCGACCTGCCGTAAAGGCATTGATTCGGTCGACAATCTCTTGCGCGCCCTTTTCGCCGCCGATCTCTGCCCTTTGCTTCTCTTTCCGCTCAAAATCTGCCTTGGCTACGGCCTGCTTTCGACTGGCCTCCTCTTCGGTAACCGGTCCGTTGTTGCCATCGGACCATGACACCTCTTGCCGAACTGCCGGTTTCTTGGTCATACTGTCACGCCTCATCTACGGTTCCTGCCACTGCAAATGGCTGAATCAAGTCGGTCTGGCGGCTTCCAGGGCCGTCAGACCGCTCCTTCTGCTTTCGCGCCTTTTCCTTTTCATACTCCTCTTCAAAGTTGTCGAATGGGTTCCTTGTTCTGGGTGTGGGCTTCTCGTACTTGAAGTCAGGCAGCAGTGCAGCTTTCGCCATCGGCTCTTGAGCCTTGGCCGGCACTTCAAGTCGGCTGATCGCGCCTTCCTTGTCCAAAAATTCGCCTGCTCGCACGCGTTCAACCGGGTTCGGGTTATCGCCGCGCAACTGCCTGTCCATTGCCTGAAGTTCTGTCGACAAGCCGATATGGCGATCATTCGGGCCGGGTGCGGGCGTCGCATCGCCGGTTACGCGCGCCTTTTCGGCCACGTAATTACGCATTGACTCTTGCAGGTCGACGTTCGGCGCTGTCCCTCTGAGATAGCGGATATGGCTCTTTCTCAGGGCGTTCAGCCGGGCCGCTTCCTTCGCGCCTTCCGGGTCGAAGAAACCAAACGCTCTCCGCTCGTGGATCACGTCGTAAGCCCATTTCCCATTGATCCGACGTACCAGAATGATCGCTTCGGGCCGCCACTTGGCAATTCGGAAGGTTTGGCGGGTTCCGATCAACGGCACCAGCGCATCCGCCATGTACCACTTGCCGCCCTCCTTTGCGCCCAACTGAACGCCCTGAGTTCTTACTTTCAGTTGCCTTTCCACTGAGAAGGCCAACAAGAACACCGGCATTTCTGCACGCGTGACCCTTGCTTGCTCGCGCATGGCTTCGTAGCGTTCGTTCGGCGACACCCCGCCCAGGTGGCCACGCTGGGGCAGGTTATGAAAGAAGGCCATCGCTTCGGCAAAGTCCCTGTCAAATGCTTCGGCCGTGCCCGGATACGGATCGGGCTCGCGTCCGACCTTGCCGACGTGTTTGTTCATACGGTCACCGCCGATGTAGCCGGGGAGCATCGAAAGAACCTTCTCCTTGGCACTGAACGCCCCTTCAACGGGCTTTGCCGCCGCGTTGTATGGCTTTGCCCGAATCAGCGCGCGTCCGTCGCCTGTTCCGCCCTGTTGATCGGCGTCGATCGTCTGTGCCTCGTCCAGGCCGGCCGCCCACTTGGCCTCCAAGGCAGCAATTTCGTTCAATTTCAGCTCCAGTTCGTAACCAATCCCCTTCAGCGCATCAAAGCCGTCGACCAGCTCTGCGCCGATATACTCGGGTCCGTTATCGAGGTAGAGCTTGCTTGGAACACCCCAGGCCATGCACAGATCAACGAACGAACGCGTTACGTCGGCTTGTGTGACCGATCGGCCGGGCTCCGGGTGCAGCAAGGTGTAGAAACATCGGTTCGTGGCTAGGTCGTACCAGGCGATCATTCGTGGCGTGTAGGTCGAGCCATCGGCGCGCGAAAGCAGGATATCTAGCGGGTGCACGTCACCAACAATGGCTTCTCCCGGCATCAACTCGCTTCGTGTGCGGGCGATACGTGGTTGATAGATATCGGAGTAGCGCTTGGCGTCACGGTCATGCACGGACACGGGCCGTGCATCCTGATGCATCTCGACCAGGTGTTGACCGACATCGCAGTTATTGATGGTCGCCTCGCTCCAACCCGCCTCACGACAAAGCCGGGCAAACTCAGCGCTTGCCATCAGGCGCACCTTGCTTCGACTGGCACCCCCGCTAACCCACAACCCGCGCACATATCGGGCGATTTCTTCCGCCAATCGCGTTTTCTCGGGCAGCGCCAAAGGGCATTCCTGATCCCACTTGCGGTTCACCAAACGGCGCGGTTTGGTCTCTAAGGCGCGCTCCTTGCGCATCAGGGCGCGAACGCCCCCCTCTTCGTACAGCCTGCAAAACGCGCGCAACTTGGCTTCTGTAAAGCGCATCGGCTTACCGTCGGTCGGTCGGACGTGGGTTCTTTCCGCGATGCTGCGCAACAGTTCGCCACGCCCCGCCGACCGGGACCGGTACTGAAGTGCCGGCATAATGATGCCGACCTTCCATTCCGCTTCACGGTATTGCTTCGCGAGCACCTCCGGCCGCTCGCCCACCCGTACCGGCTGCAAAGTCTTTGCATTGGGCGCAATCGCAGGAACCGCCAGCGCTTCGCGGTTCGCTTCAAAGAACTTTTGATACAGCTCGCGCGGGAGCGTGCGTGCATCAACCAGGTACGCGCGCCCCTGCTTGCGGACAGCGAGCGTTGCACCGTGCCAGGTGTGGCCTTGTGTGGCGCGGAGAATGGCTTTCTGCGCCCCTTGCACCGTACACGCGGCCATTTCCGCCAGTTGCCCAATCGTCAGCCAGTACAACGCATCCTGTGCCGGCGATGTCTGTAGCGAATCAACAGTCATGCCGCCTCGCCGCTCGCCAACTTCGCCACGCTCGCACGCCACAAGGCATGACCGCGTTCATTACCGGAAAAATAGGCGTCGAGCTGGACCGTTCCTTCACGGTATGGACCTTGGATTCGCACCGCCTGAATACGGAAGCGCAGAACGTCTAGCGCGCCGCGCCAGTATTCGGCGCTGCGCTTGTCGCCGTTGCGTTTCGCCGCGTCGACGATCGCCTCAGGCGTGTTCATGGCCTTCGCCCTCAACGATCACGCCATCCTTGATTCCGAGCTTCACGGCTATTTCGTGACCAAGGCCCCGCGAACCGCCATTACGGCCGCTCAGAACGTTGCTTACAGAAATCTTGGTGTAGCCGTGCGCCTTGGCCCAGGCTGAAAGTGTCAATCCCCTTCGAAGCCAGTCTGCGCGCACCTCTTGCGGGGTTCGTAACTTACGTGCTTTCATGGTCGCATTCTCCTTCAACTGTTAATTCACTCAAACGGGTGAATACATATTTTCACCCAAACGGATGAATGTCAACCTGCCACAAGAGTTTTCTGCGCGCCTTCGTGAGGAACGAAAGCGACTCGGGATGAGCCAAACGACTTTCGCAAAGGCGGTTGGCATTCACCTCAACAGCCAGTCACGGTACGAGAAGGGAGAACGCGCTCCGGATACGGCCTATCTCGGAGCGATAGCCAAGCTTGGCGTCGATATGTCGTTCTTGCTTACCGGGGATCGCGGGAATGATTCACAGTTGGAGATTGAGTCCGCCCGCGCCAAATCTCACGCGTTGGTCCATGTTCTCAGCCAGATACAAGGATTCCTCGGGTTCTGGCCGGCTCCCATGTCGTACGAATTCGAGAAAGCGATGCAGGATGTGTACGAGGCTCACCAGAAACAATGGGAAGATCCGATGGCTTTGGATAGGGCGGATGTCAAACTGCTAAACATGCTCCAAAGAAGCCCGTCGACGCTGCCAACTGTGCAAGAACTTGCGGAGATTCTGTGGGGGCTGGAACTCGTCGAAAAAAAACTTGGCGTCAAGCTAGCCCCCTCTGTGAGGGCAAACTCATTTCATAAGGCTTGCCAAGAAACAAAGCTGTCAGGTCGAGCGCTTCGACGTGAAGAGATAGAGCGAATCGTCCGGACAGAAGCCTGCCTCATCGCCTCGAGCAACGGCGATGATTACAGCTAGTTGGTTGAAGTTGGTGAGGTTGGTCTTCTGCAGTTGGTTTGCACCATCTCTGTGCATCCGCCGCCCGATCGCCCTTTGCCCGATCCGACCCACCTTATAGGCTTCAATCTCAACACAGACGCGGCTTTCGCGGGCCTTTTCTCTCCCGCCAATGGCCTTGCATCCCGTGCAATGCGTTTGCATTTTCCGCCTTGATCCGTTCCAACACGTTCCGCCATATACCGCTACGTCCCGGAATTTTCCCGCAGCAATGGTGTGTTTTCTTTCTGCCCCCTTAGTGCTTGCCGTCCGGGCGCGGCGCGGCGTATAGTTCGGCCAGCATCGATTGGGATGCCCTGCGGCGCATCCGCGCCCCGGGGTGAAACGGGAAGTCCGGTGACGTACGAGTGCATGCTCGTGCCATTCCGGCGCAGCCCCCGCTGCTGTAAGCCCGACGGCGCCGTCAACACTAAAACCCACTGGAGCAGGCTGCTCTGGGAAGGGTGACGGCGACCGGACGAAGGCGAGCCAGAAGACCGACCCTTTCGACGATACAGGTAAAGAGACCCCGGGGTGTGGGTGGATTGCCGACGGGGTCCGCGGGCGTTTGCGCCTGCCCCCATTGCGTCCCGGCTTTTTTCGGCTTCGCTGCGTCGACATTCGGTCCATCCCCGGTTCCAGCAGCGATCGAAGGGAGCCGCGCACATGGACCAGGACGGGAAGAACAGCCACAACCAACGCATGCAGCGCAAGAAGGACGTGGTCGATGCGGCGATCGGGCGTGCTCAGGAAGAGCGCGGCATCGTCATCCTGATCACCGGCAACGGCAAGGGCAAGACCACGTCCGCGTTCGGCACCCTCTACCGTGCGCTCGGGCATCGCCAGCGCGCCGGCGTGGTGCAGTTCATCAAAGGCACCCAGGCCACCGGCGAGGTGAGCTTCCTGCAGCAGGACCCGGCGCGGGCGGCGGTGCAGTATCACGCCATGGCCACCGGATTCACCTGGAACACCCAGAACTGGGACGCCGACAAGCGCGCCGCCGACACGGCCTGGGCGCACGCCGCGCGCATGCTGGCCGATCCAGCGCTCAATCTGGTGCTGCTCGACGAGCTCACCTACATGCTCAAGTACAACTACCTCGACGCGGCCGACGTGGTCGCGGCGATCCGCGCCCGCCCGCCGATGCAGACGGTCATCGTCACCGGCCGCGCCGCCAGGCCCGAGCTGGTGGAGCTGGCCGACACGGTGAGCGAGATCGCCGATCGCAAACATGCCTTCAAGGCCGGCGTGAAGGCGCAGGCGGGCATCGATTTCTGACAACCCGTCCCCCGACACGCAGGAGCACGAACCCATGTCCAATCGCCCGAAGATCCCCGCCACCATCGTCACCGGCTTTCTCGGCAGCGGCAAGACCACGCTGCTGCGCCACATCCTCGCCAACGCCGGCGGGCGCCGCATCGCGGTCATCGTCAACGAGTTCGGCGAACTCGGCATCGACGGCGACATCCTGCGCGGCTGCGGTATCGGCTGCGACGAGGACGGCGGCGAGCGGCGCGGCGCGCTGTTCGAACTCGCCAACGGCTGCCTGTGCTGCACGGTGCAGGAAGAGTTCTACCCGGTGATGCGCGAACTCATCGCCCGCCGCGACGACATCGACCACATCCTGATCGAGACTTCCGGCCTGGCGCTGCCCAAGCCGCTGGTACAGGCCTTCAACTGGCCCGAAGTCAAGCACGCGTGCACCGTAGACGCGGTGGTCACGGTGGTCGACGTGCCGGCCGCCGCGGCCGGGCAGTTCGCTGCGAATCCGCTCGCGGTCGACGCCCAGCGGCGCGCCGACCCCAACCTGGACCACGAATCGCCGCTGCACGCCTTGTTCGAGGATCAACTCGCCGCCGCCGATCTGGTGATCCTATCCAAGACCGATCTCGCCGACGCGGCGGCGCGCGCTGCGGTCGAGGCCTTGGTGCGCGCGGAAGTGCCGCCCGAGGTCAAGATGGTGGCGAGCGAGCACGGGCGGATCGACCTCGACCTGATCCTGGGCCTGAACGCCGCCGCCGAGGACGGCATCCACCTGCGTCCCAGCCATCACGACCACGGTGACGGCGACGACCATGACCATGATCACGACGCGTTCCAGTCGGTGTCGGTGGCGTTGCCGCGGGTCGATCGCGAGCGGCTGTTCGCGGTGCTGCACGAGCTGGTGCGAGCCCATGCCATCTACCGGGTCAAGGGTTTCGTCGCGCTGGCGGACAAGCCGATGCGCCTGGTGGTGCACGGCGTGGGACGCCGCTTCGACAGCTACTTCGACCGCCGCTGGCGGGCCGGCGAGACGCCGGCCACCCGCCTGGTGCTGATCGGTGCGGACCTCGATACCGCCGCGCTGGCCGCCGCGCTACAGGCGGCGGCTCTGGTCGAGACGGCCTGATGCACCTGCTTGCCGCCCAGCCGGGCGGTTTCGTCGACGACGATTCGGTGATCACGCGGATTGCGCAGGACCCCGCCGAGATCGTCATCCTCAGCGCGGCCGACACCACGCTGGCGCTGCTGGCCGCGGCCTGCCCGGCGCAGGGCTTCCCGTCGGTGCGGCTGGCGAACCTGCTGCACCTGCGCCAGCCGGCCTCGGTGGATCTCTATCTGGACGAGGTGCTGCGGCATGCGTGCGTGATCGTCATCGACCACCTCGGCGGCGAGAGCTACTGGCCGTACGGCACCGAACGGGTGGGCGAGCTCGCCCGGGCGCGCGGCATCGCGCTGGTGATGTTTTCGGGCGACACCAGCGAAGACCTCAACCTGCTCATGAAGGGCACGGTGGGCATCGATCTGGCACGCACCCTGTGGCGCTACCTGCGCGAAGGCGGGCCGGCCAACGCGCGCAATTTCTATCGCTGCCTGGGGCAGCATTTCTTCGCCCACGCGGACGCGCCCGAACCGCCGCGGGCACTACCCAGCGCCGCGGTGTTCCACCCGCGCCACGAGCTCGGCTCGGTGGCAGCCTGGCGCGCCGACTGGCAGG
>DDUE01000052.1:29493-29744 GCA_002344625.1 Rhodocyclaceae bacterium UBA2346
CCGTCCGCCGCCTGGCCGCCGAGCTCGACGCGGCCCTGATCCTCAACACCACCGCGTTCGCCCGTTCGGCGCTCGACGCGCCGGGCGATCATGCGCTGGCCGGCGACATCCCGGTGCTGCAGCTGGTGCTCGCCAGCGGCAACGGAGACGCGTGGCGCGCCGATGCCCATGGCCTCGCGCCGCGCGACATCGCGATGCACATCGCGCTGCCCGAAGTCGACGGCCGCATCATCACCCGTGCGGTGAGCTTC
>DDUE01000001.1 GCA_002344625.1 Rhodocyclaceae bacterium UBA2346
ACGGTCGGCAGCAGCATCGCGTGACGGTCGGAGCGTGGGTTGTGCACCCGCTCGAGGGTGATCGCGCGGTCGATCACCGGGCACACGCGATAGCAGACGTCGCAGCGCAGGCCGAGAAAATTGAGGCAGGTTTCCTGGTCGATCAGCACCGCGAGCCCCATGCGCGCGTGCTCGATGTCGGTGAGGCCACGGTCGAGCGCGCCGGTCGGACAGGCGAGCACGCACGGGATATCGTCGCACATCTCGCACGCCACCTTGCGCGCCTCGAAGTACGGCGTGCCGGTCACGACGCCGTCGCCGAGTTCGGCGAGCTTCAGCGTGTCGTACGGGCAATCACGCACGCACAAGCCGCAACGCACGCACGCGCCGAGAAAATCGGATTCGGCCAGGGCGCCCGGGGGTCTGAGCGCGGTCGCCGGCAATGCCGCGGCCTGGCGCGAATAAAGCCCCACGCCCGCCGCGAGCAGGCACGCCCCGCCCGCGACTCCGGCCACTTCCTTCAGGAAGCGTCGGCGCGCCGGTGCGCCTTTCCCGTCCTTGGCCTTGTCCATGACGTCGGTCATTCAGGCCTCCCGCCGGGCCGACCGTACGGTGCAAAGCCGGCGCTGCGCGAACGAAGTGAGCGTGAGGGTCGTTTCATTGCGGTTTCTCGTGGGCCGGCCTCGTCGAGGCCTCGCGGCGATCCGGTCACAGGCACATCGCCCGCAACCGGCCACTCGCGTCCCACCTCCATCTGTCTCTGCGTCGGCCTCAGGCTTTCATGACCTTGACCGGGCACTTCTTGAAGTCGGTTTCCTTCGAGATCGGGCAGGTGGCATCGAGAATCAGCTTGTTCACCAGGCGCCCTTCATCGAAGAACGGCACGAACACCAGCCCCACCGGCGGCTTGTTGCGGCCCCGGGTTTCAAGGCGCGCGACGATCTCGCCGCGCTTGGAGGCGATCTTGACCGCCATGCCACGCTGCAATCCGCGCTTCTGGGCATCCTCGGGGTGCATGAAAACCTGTGCCTCCGGCACCGAGCGGTGCAGTTCGGCGACCCGCCGAGTCATCGAGCCGGTATGCCAGTGTTCCAGCACCCGCCCCGTGCACATCCACAGATCATGCTCGGCGTCGGGCATCTCGGGCGGATCCTGGTAGGGCAGCGCGAACGCGACCGCCTTCCCGTCTTGAAAGCCGTAGAAGTTGAATCCCTCGCCTGCCTTCACGTAGGGGTCGTAGCCTTCGCGGTAGCGCCACAGCGTCTCCTTGCCGTCCACCACCGGCCAGCGCAGGCCGCGCGCCTGATGGTAGGTGGCGAAATCGGCGAGATCGTGCGCATGGCCGCGGCCGAACGAGGCGTATTCCTCGAACAAGCCTTTTTGCACGTAGAACCCGAACACCTTGGATTCGTCGTTCATGTAGTCGGCCCAGGCATGCGCGTTCACCGCCGCGACATCGGCGAGCGGATAGCGGTCGACCTGGCCGTTGGCGAACAGCACGTCGTAGAGCGTCTTGCCCCGGTACTCGGGCGCTTTCGCGAGCAGTTCTTCCGGCCACACTTCGTCGACCTTGAAGCGCTTCGAGAACTCGATGTACTGCCACAGATCGCTCTTCGCATTGCCCGGCGCATTGACCTGCTGGCGCCAGAACTGGGTGCGGCGCTCGGCGTTGCCGTAGGCGCCTTCTTTCTCGGTCCACATCGCGCACGGCAGGATCAGGTCGGCCGACAGCGCCGACACGGTGGGATAGACGTCCGACACCACCACGAAGGCATCCGGGTTGCGCCAGCCGGGGTAGATCTCGTCGTTGATGTTCGGACCCGCCTGCATGTTGTTGGTGGTCGAGGTCCAGTAGCACTTGATCTTGCCGTCCTTGAGCGCGCGGCTCTGGGCCACCGCGTGCAGGCCGATCTTGTCGGAGATCGCGCCTTCGGGCAGCTTCCAGATCTTTTCGGCGGTCGCCCGGTGCTTGGGATTGGTGACCACGAGGTCGGCCGGCAGGCGGTGCGCGAACGTGCCGACTTCGCGCGCCGTGCCGCAGGCGGAAGGCTGGCCGGTGAGCGAAAACGGGCTGTTGCCCGGCTCCGAGATCTTGCCCACCAGCAGGTGGACGTTGTAGATCATGTTGTTCACCCAGGTGCCGCGGGTGTGCTGGTTGAAGCCCATGGTCCAGAACGACATGACCTTCTTGTTCGGGTCGGCATAGGTTTCGGCCATGCGCAACAGGCGGTCGGCGGGCACCCCGGAGAGCTTGGCGACCTTGTCGAGCGGATAGTCGGCGACATAGGCGGCGAACTCGTCGAAGCTCATGTCCTCGGCCTTGCCCGGGTTGCCCTTGGGCTTGCCTTCGGCGCCCGGATAGCCGTTATTGGTCGCGCTGACTTCGAGCGGATGGTTGCCGCGCAGCCCGAAACCGATGTCCGGCTCACCCCGCTTGAACTTCACGTGCTTGCCGATGAAATCCATGTCGGCCTTGCCGGTCGAGATGATGTGATGGCAGACGTAGTTGAGGATCGCCAGGTCGGTCTGCGGCGCGAAGACCATGCCGTTGTCGGCAAGCTCGAACGAACGGTGCTCGAACGTCGACAGCACGTGCACTTCGCTGCCCTGGCTGGAAAGACGCCGGTCGGTGATGCGGGTCCACAGGATCGGGTGCATCTCGGCCATGTTGGCGCCCCACAGCACGAACACATCGGCGTTCTCGATGTCGTCGTAGCAGCCCATCGGCTCGTCCATGCCGAAGGTGCGCATGAAGCCGGCCACCGCCGAGGCCATGCAGTGGCGGGCGTTGGGGTCGATGTTGTTGGTGAGGAAACCCGCCTTGTAGAGCTTCGCCGCGGCATAGCCTTCCCAGATCGTCCACTGGCCGGAGCCGAACATCGCGATCGAGTCCCGGCCGTGCTCCTTGATCGCCGCCTTCCACTTGTCGGCCATGATGTCGAAGGCCTGGTCCCACCCGATCGGCGCGAATTCGCCGTTCTTGTCGTACTGGCCGTTCTTCATCCGCAGCATCGGCTGGGTGAGGCGGTCGCTGCCGTACATGATCTTGGACAGAAAGTAACCCTTGATGCAGTTCAGGCCGCGGTTGACCGGCGAATCCGGGTCCCCCTGGGTCGCCACCACGCGGTCGTTCTGCACCCCGACCAAAACCGAACAGCCCACGCCGCAGAAGCGACAGGCGGCCTTGTCCCAGCGCACCCGGGTCGCGCTGGCGTCCTGCTGCGCCGCCGCCGTGGCCGGCGCCGCAATGCCGGCCGTCGCCGCCGCGGCCGCAACCGCGTTCGTCTTGATGAATTCGCGTCTGTCCATTTTGATCATGCCTCCTGTAGTTCGAGACCTTCATCGGTATATTCGTAGGCCACCGTCACGCTCAACACCGCGGGCAGCAGCGTGATCGCGAGAATCGAGTCGCTGACCGCATGGCCTTCGCCATCTTCGACGGTGACGATCAGGCGGCCGGTTTCGAGCGATTCGCCATGCACCTCGGTGCCGGGGGTAGACCGCAACTGCGCCTTGAGCGCGGGGAATTCCTGCGGTTTGGCACGCAACACCAGGCTCGCAATGTTCATTGGGACTTCTCCATCGATATCGCCTGCGTCGGGCAGGTCGAAATACAGGCGCCACAGCCGCTGCACGCACCGGCATCGAGTTCGGGCAATGCAACGCCGCCGGCACGCGGGCGAAAGCGGATCGCGCCGGCGTCGCAACACTCGCCGCATACCCGGCACTCCACGCCGTCTTGCGCGATGCAGCCGCCACCGATGCGCGCAAGGATGTGCCAGGGCGCCCGCCCCGGCGCACCCTGCAGCGCGGCGGGGGCACACGCCGTCACGCACGCAGCGCAGAAACTGCACTCTCCAAGACTGAAATCGACCACCGGAAAACCGCCGTCGCCACCACGCACGATGTGCGTCGGGCAGGCCGACACGCATTCACCACAGCGGGTGCAGCGCTGCTCGAACGACTCCTCGGCGACCGCCCAGGGCGGGCGAAGCGGCGGGTTCGCGGGCCGGGTCCGACCGCGCAGAAAGGTCCTGCGGGAGGTTTGCATGCCGCTGGCGACGGAATCGCCCTGTGGTTATCATGGATATACATTAGACGCCGGCGGACAAACCGCCAACCTTGACCATGGTCAAGTTGAGAATTGCTCTCGTTTCATCATCAGGATTCATCACGCGCCCCACCCGGGGGCCACCCGACCCTGGCCGGAAACCGGCGTTCGCCCCGGATACCGCCCATCGACGGGCTTCCGGCACCCAGAATCCGCTTGAATCGACCTGTCGTCCATGCAAGCATAGCCGCCACCCCAACGCGCAGGCACTCGTCATGTCCGACCCCATGTTCTCCGACGCGACGATCGACAAGGCAACCGTGCTGGTCGTCGACGACACGCCCGACAATCTCGCCCTGATGAGCGAACTGCTCAAGGAAAGATATCGGGTCAAGGTCGCCACTGACGGTGAGAAGGCCCTGCGGATCGCGCGCTCCGCCCAGGCGCCGGACCTGATCCTTCTCGACGTGATGATGCCGGGCATGGATGGCTACGCCGTGTGCACGGCGCTCAAGTCCGCACCCGAGACCCGCGACATTCCGGTGATCTTCCTGACCGCGAAGTCGCAGGTGGAGGACGAGCAACGCGGTCTCGAATGCGGCGCGACCGACTACATCACCAAGCCCGTCAGCCCGCCCATCCTTTTGGCACGGGTCAAGACCCACCTGGCGCTCAAGGCCTCGGCCGACTTCCTGCGCGACAAGGCCGCTTTTCTCGAGAGCGAGACGCTCAAGCGCACCCGCGAGATCGTCGCGATCCAGGACGCCACCGTACTCGCCCTCGCGTCGCTGGCCGAAACCCGCGACGCCGACACCGGCAACCATATCCGCCGCACCCAGCATTACGTCAAGATCCTGGCGGAACACCTGCGCACCCATCCGCGCTTCGCCGCCTTCTGCACCGACTACAACATCATGCTGCTGTTCAAGTCGGCGCCCCTGCACGATATCGGCAAGGTCGGCATCCCCGACCGCATCCTGCTCAAACCCGGGAAGCTCGATCCGCACGAGTTCGAGATCATGAAGACCCACACCACGCTGGGCTTCAACGCCATCGAGCAGGCGGAGCAAGCGCTCAGCACCGAGGTCGCGATTCTCAGCATGGCCAAGCAGATCGCGCTCAGCCACCAGGAGAAATGGGATGGCACCGGCTATCCGCAGGGTCTGGCGGGCGATGCGATCCCCGTCGCGGCGCGCCTGATGGCGCTCGCCGACGTTTACGACGCACTCATCTGCCGGCGCGTCTACAAGGAGCCGATGTCGCACGAACAGGCCGTGGAGATCATTCTCCAAGGCTGCGGCAAGCACTTCGATCCCGACATCGTGGCCGCCTTCGCCCAGACCAAGGAACAGTTTCGCCGGATCGCCACACGCTACTCGGATTCCGACGCCGACCTCGACAAGCTGAGCGCCTACACGGCCATCGCGCTGTAAGACCACGGACGAGCGCGTTGCGCATGCCCGGCGGTGATCGGTGTCGATCGTAAATTGCGGTTTACGTTTAAGTATAAATAATATATTTTTAAATCGCACATCACGGCGATGGACACCATCGCAGCCCCGGCATGGCCGACCGATTTCCCTGTCCACGAACTTCCGGAAACCCAGAACATGATCCGACTGACCGACTGCCAGGCACACGATGCCCAGGATCCCCTACGCCGCCTGCGCGACGCATTCTCGATTCCCGAAGGGGTGATCTACCTCGACGGCAACTCTCTTGGCGTGATGCCGAAGGCCGCACCGGCGCGCATCGCCGAAGTCGTTTCGCACGAATGGGGGCACGAGCTGATCCGCGCCTGGAACAGCGCCGATTGGTTCGGTTTGCCGCGGCGGCTGGGCGACAAGATCGCACGGCTGATCGGCGCCGGTCCGGGCGAAGTGGTCGCGACCGACTCGACCTCGATCAACCTGTTCAAGGTTCTGTCCGCGGCGCTCAACATTGCGGCCACCGATGCGCCGGCGCGGCGATCGATCGTGAGCGAGCGCAGCAACTTTCCCACCGATCTGTACATTGCCGAGTCGCTCGCGCGCGAGCGCGGTTTCGCGCTCAAGCTGGTGGAACCCGGGCAGATCGAATCCTCGCTCACCGACGACGTGGCGGTGCTGATGCTGACGCATGTCAATTACCGCACCGGGGCGATGCACGACATGGCCGCGCTCACCGCCCGCGCCCACGCCGCCGGGA
>DDUE01000075.1 GCA_002344625.1 Rhodocyclaceae bacterium UBA2346
TATCTGCGCCGCTACTGGCAATACGAAGTGGACGTGCGCGCCGGCATCGCCGGCCGTCTCGCGAATGCGGCGGCGTCGCTGGCCAGCCTGCCGGCCGAAGGCATCGTGGCCGCGTTGGCGCGCCTGTTTCCGCCGGTGGCGGCCGCGATCGACTGGCAGAAGATCGCCTGCGCGCTTGCCGCCCGCAGTCCGGTCAGCATCATCACCGGGGGGCCTGGCACCGGCAAGACGACCACGGTGCTGCGGCTGCTGGCCTTGCTGCAGGCGCTGGCACTGCAAGGCGCGCCGGGGCGGGCGCTGCGCATTCGCCTGACGGCGCCGACCGGCAAGGCGGCGGCCCGGCTGGCCGAGTCGATCATCGGCGCGATCGCGCGCCTGCCGCTCGAGGGCCTGGCGCAGGCCGACGCAGTGCGGGTGGCGATTCCCGATACCGTCACCACGCTCCATCGCCTGCTCGGCAGCAGCCCGGACTCGCGCCGCTTTCGCCACCATGCCGGCAACCGGCTCGCGCTCGACGTGCTGGTCATCGACGAGGCGTCGATGGTCGACCTCGAACTGATGGCCGCGGTGCTCGCCGCGCTGCCGCCGTCGGCCCGGCTGGTGATGCTGGGCGACAAGGACCAGTTGGCCTCGGTCGAGGCCGGGGCGGTGCTGGGCGTGCTGTGCGGGCGTGCCGCCGCCGGCCACTACACGCCCGAAACCCGGGATTGGCTGAAGACCGTGACCGGCGAGGTGCTCGCGCCGGATCTGGTAGACCCTGCCGGCGGCGTGCTCGACCAGTCGATCGCAATGCTGCGCCACAGTCATCGCTTCGGGGCCGGCAGCGGCATCGGGCAACTCGCGGCGGCGGTGAACGATGGCGACCCTGCGGCGGTGGCCGCGGTGTGGCGGGCGGGGCATCGCGATCTGGCCATGCTTGGCTCGGAGGCCGGTGCGGATGCGTTCGCCGCGCTGGTGGTCGATGGGCATGGTGCGGAATCCGGGGCGGCGCGGCCGCACGGCTATCGCCACTATCTCGCCACGCTGCGTGCGCGGATGCCGGCACCGGATGCCGCGCCCGGCGTATACGATGCCTGGGCGCGCGCGGTGCTCGAGGCGCACGGTGCGTTCCAGGTCCTGTGTGCGCTGCGCCGCGGCGCATGGGGCGTGGACGGACTGAATCGACGCATCGCCGGCCTGCTGTGCGACTTCGGCCTGATCCCGGCGAGCGAGGGCTGGTACCTCGGGCGGCCGGTGCTGGTTACGCGCAACGACTATGCGCTGGGCTTGATGAACGGTGACATCGGAATCACGCTGTCGTACCCCGGCGCGGCGGGAGGAGGGCTGCGGGTGGCCTTCCCGGGCGGCGACGGCGCGCAGGGCATCAAGTGGGTGCTGCCGAGCCGCCTGCAGGCGGTCGAGACGGTGTTCGCGCTCACGGTGCACAAGTCGCAGGGCTCGGAATTCGCCCATACCGCGCTGGTGTTGCCCGAGACCCTCAATCCGGTCCTGACCCGCGAACTGCTGTATACCGGCATCACCCGCGCGCGGACCTTCCTCACCCTGGTCAATCCCGGTGGTGAGCGCCTCGTTGCCGCAGCGGTCCGGCGCAAGGTGTTGCGCGCGAGCGGCCTGTCGCAAGCCTGAAGAGAACGGCATCATCGGGTGGGCGCCGCCGGTGCGCCAGGCTCAACGCCGGGTGCGCTCGGCCCTCAGGCTGAGCAGGATGCCCGCCAGGATCAATCCCGCCCCCGCGAACAACGGCCATTCGAGCCGTTCTCCGTAGAGCGCGAGGCCCAGCAAGGCCACCAGCGGCAATCGCAAGAAATCCATGGGCACGACCACGGTGGCGTCGGCCAGCGCCAGTGCGCGGGTCATGCAATAGTGCGCCGTGAGGCCGGTGAGCCCGACCGCGGCGAGGTGGGGCCAGAGCGCCGCCGCCGGGGTGGTCCAGTCGATTGCGGCCGGGATCAGACCCAGCGGCAACTGCAGCAGCGTCATGTAAAACAGGATCGTCATCGGACTGTCGCGCGCGGCGAGCTTCTTGGTCAGCGTATGCGCGACGCCGTAGGCCATCGCGCCGGCGAGAACCGCCAGCGCGGCAGGATGGACGAGCGCGAGCCCGGGCCGCAGGATCACCACCACGCCGAGGAGGCCGAGCGCGATCGTGGCCGCGCGCGAACGGGTGAGCCGTTCCCCGAGCACCGCGGTTGCGCACAGCGCGGTCCAGACCGGGACGGTGAACTCGATCGCGAACACTTCGGCCAGCGGAATGAATGCGATACCGTAGAACCAGCCGTACTGACCGCCGAAATGGGCCAGATTGCGCCAGGCATGCCAGCCGAATTGCGGCGTCGAGAACAGCGCCGGATTTTTCCACTGGATCAGCAGGCTGATCACGACGAGGCCGATCAGGCTGCGGAACAACAGGATCTGGAACGTGCTCAGCTCGGCCGAGAGTTCCCGCGCCGCGACCGCCATCGCCGTGAATGACAGCAGCGCCCCCGTCATCCACAGCGCGGCGCGGGTGACGGGGTGGGGCGCGGGTGCTGCACTCACTGCGGCAGGTCGCGCAGGTCTGCGGTCGGCGCCGAGCCGAAGGCGTCGTCCAGCATGAAGCGCACCAGGCGTTCGGCCGTCGGGCCCGGCTGGGCCAGGCCGCCGCTTCTCTGCATGGCCTCGAATTTGTCGCGCAGCGGAAACTGTTCGAGTGAACTTGCGCGGATGTCGGCTTGCATCGCGGTGTCGATCACGCCGGGGGCGACGCTGCAGATGCGCAGGCCCGGTGTCGCGTCGAGGCTGACCGCGCGGGCATGGTGATCGAGCGCGGCCTTGCCCGCGCAATACACGCTCCAGCCCGGATACGGGCTGCGTGCCGCGCCGCTGGAAACATGCAGAATGCGCCGGTCGGCGACGCCCGTGCTGGCGTCGGCGAAGGCGCCCGCCAGCATCAGCGCGGCGGTGACGTTGAGATTGACGGCATCGGCGATACGTCGTGGGTTCTGCATCTCGAGCCGGCCCACCGGCTGGAGCATGCCGGCGTTGTTGATCAGCAGCGCCCGCTCGCAGTCGCGCAGGAAGGCGGGCAGCACTCCGCCGTCGAGCCAGTGCGCGATTCGCTCGGGCTGGGTGAGGTCGAGCGCCACTTCCTGGACGAGATCCGGGAAGCGTGCGGCCAGATCCGGGCTGGGCGAGCGGGCGATCGCCAGCAGCGGAATGCCGCGCAGCAGCAACTGGTTTGCGATGGCGGCGCCGAGGCCGCGCGAGTGTCCGGTGACGATTGCCTTGATCATGGGGCGCTCCGTTGCGGAAGACGTGGGTGCCAGAGTGCGGAAATCGCGCACGCGCGTCAATCGATCCGTGCGAACCTCGTCCGTGATGCGCGTCGCATCGCGGCGGTGGAGCATCCCGATCGGGTTCCACGGGGACGAAACCGGCGGGATCGTACGCGAGCCGATTCGGTCGGGACGCCCAGGGTCGCGTCAGCGACAGGCGAAAATCCCGGGTGCTTCGGTGTGATAAGATTTGCGCTGTTTTTTCGCGCTAACTTCGCGGCCCCGATGTGCGCCGCGCGCTCCAACGGATTGTTCATGCGAATTCTGCTCAGTAATGACGATGGCTATTTTGCGCCGGGAATCGCCGCGCTCGCTCAGGCCCTCGAGGGCCTCGCCGAAATCATGGTGGTTGCCCCCGAGCGCGATCGCAGCGGCGCGAGCAATTCGCTGACGCTCGATCGTCCGCTGTCGCTGCGCCGCGCAACCAATGGTTTTTATTTCGTCAATGGCACACCGACCGATTGTGTGCACCTGGCCGTGACCGGCATGCTCGAACATCTGCCCGACATGGTCGTGTCGGGTGTGAATCATGGCGCCAACATGGGCGATGACACGATTTATTCGGGCACGGTCGCCGCGGCGACCGAAGGTTATCTGCTGGGTGTGCCGTCGCTGGCGGTGTCGCTGGTGAGCAAGTCGTCGATCGATTTCGAGGCGGCTGCGCGGGTGGCGCGCGATCTGGTCCTGCGTTTCCAGCAAGCGCCGTTCCGCCAGCCGGTCCTGTTGAACGTGAACGTGCCCGAAGGGCGATACGGTGATCTGAGGGGGGTGAGGGTCACCCGCCTGGGCAAGCGCCACAAGGCCGAGCCGGTGGTGCGCGACACCACGCCGCGTGGCGACGAGGTGTTCTGGGTCGGGTCGGCGGGCAAGGCGGCCGATGCGGGCGAGGGCACCGATTTCCATGCGGTCGCGAATGGCTTCGTTTCGGTCACGCCCCTGCAGATCGACCTGACGCACAACGGACTCATTCCGGGCGTGACGGACTGGCTCGGTAGCTGACATGCGGCAGGTTGATATCGGCGTGTCGACGAACCGTGGCGGCCTTGCGCGCATGGTCGACCGCCTGCGCGCCCAGGGTATCCGCGACGAAAAAGTGCTCGATGCGATGGGCCGGGTGCCGCGCGAGCGCTTCGTCGACGAAGGGCTGGGCTACAGCGCGTTCGACGATACGCCGCTGCCCATCGGCTACCAGCAGACCATCTCGCAACCCTTCGTGGTAGCGCGCATGCTCGAAATCCTGCGTGCGGGACGCGAACTGGGGAAGACTCTCGAGGTCGGAGCAGGATGCGGCTATCAGGCCGCGGTGCTGGCTCAGCTTGCGACCGAGGTCTATGCGGTGGAGCGGATTCGCCCGCTGCTCGAAAAGGCCAAGGAAAATCTCAGACCCTTGCGTTTGCCGAACCTGCGCCTGAAACACGCCGACGGTATGCTCGGCCTGGCCGAAGTGGCGCCGTTCGATACGATCATCGTTGCCGCGGCCGCGCGCGAGGTGCCGGCGGAACTCAAGCAGCAACTGGCATCGGGTGGCCGGCTGCTGCTGCCGGTCGGTGTCGCGGAGCAGCGGCTGGTGCTGATCGAACGCAACGGGAATTTGTTCAAGGAAAGCGGGTACGAAGGTGTGCGCTTCGTGCCCTTGCTCGGTGGAGTGGAATGAAGACGCAGAATGGATGGCCCGCCGTCGGGCGGGTAGTGGGCATGTCGTTGCTGGTTGCATTGATCGCGGGCTGCGCGTCCAAGCCGCCGGTACCGGTCAGGCATGGAACGGTTCCTCCGGAGCAGGCCGGGACGGCGCAGGCGGTGCAGCCGGCGGGACAGGGGCGCGAGCACGTGGTGCAGCCCGGCGATACCTTGTTGGGCATCGGGCGGACCTATGGCCAGAGCGTGAACGATCTGGTGGCCTGGAACAATCTCGCCAACCCCAATCAGATCGTGCCGGGCCAGCGGATCAGGTTGCAGGCGCCCGGTATGGGCGCGGGCGAACCGGTGGCGGTCGCCAAGCCGATCGACGTCGTGCCGGTGGCGCCGATCGGCACGCCCTCCGCCGTTGCAACACCGCTCAAGCAGGAACCCAAGGGTGGCAAGCAGGCCTACAACGACCAGGCCTGGGCCGCGATCCAGCCGGGCGCCGGCATGGCGCCGCTCGCACCGGCCGTGCCCGATGCCGCAGCAAAGGATTCGAACTGGTTGTGGCCGGCCTCGGGCACGATCCTGGCCGGCTTCAACGAGTCGAGCAACAAGGGCATCGACATCGCCGGCAGCCCGGGTGACCCGGTGCTGGCGTCGGCCGCGGGCAAGGTGGTGTACTCGGGCAGCGGCTTGCGCGGATATGGGAAACTCGTCATCATCAAGCACGACGAAAACTACCTGACGGCATATGCGCACAATCGCGAACTGCTGGTCAAGGAGGGTGACGATGTGAGCCGGGGCCAGAAGATCGCGGAGCTGGGCAGTACCGATGCCGACCGGCCAAAGCTGCATTTCGAGATCCGCAAACAGGGCCGGCCGGTTGACCCGATGACGTATCTGCCGCCGCGTTGATGGAGCGTACCTATGTTTGATCCGGGTAGTCATGATGATCTGGAAAGCCGTGATCCCGATCTTCCGCCCGAGGTCGAACTACTCGTAGGGACGCCGCCGCCGCCCTACGAAAGCGAGTTCCTGAACGATGTCACCCAGATTTATCTCAACGAGATAGGTGCCAACCCGTTGCTCACCGCCGACGAAGAGGTCAAGTTGGCGCGGCGGGTGCGGGCGGGGGATTTCGAGGCGCGCCAGCTCATGATCGAGCGCAACCTGCGCCTGGTCGTGAATATCGCCAAGCACTACCTGAACCGCGGCATTCCGCTGCTGGACCTGGTCGAGGAGGGCAATCTCGGCCTGATCCATGCGCTCGAGAAGTTCGACCCGGAGCGCGGGTTCCGCTTCTCGACCTATGCCACATGGTGGATTCGCCAGAACATCGAGCGGTCGATCATGAATCATTCGCGTACGATCCGCCTGCCGGTGCATGTGGTGAAGGAACTCAACCAGGTGCTCCGGACCCGGCGGGCGCTCGAGGCCAGCGGGAATGGAGAGTTCTCACTCGATGCGATCGCCGACCGGGTCGGCAAGTCGGTCGACGAAGTCCGTGCCTTGCTCGCGCTCGGCGAGCACACCGCGTCGCTCGACGCACCGCTGGACATCGATCCGTCGCTGTCGATCGGCGAGTCGCTGGCGGACGAGCATGTCTGCTCGCCCGATGCGCATATCCAGGACGTCGAGGTCGAGACCTTGGTGCGCGAGTGGATCAACAAGCTGAACGAAAAGCAGCGCGTGGTGATTCGCCACCGTTATGGGATCGACGAGTGCGAGCTGATGACGCTCGAGGAGCTCGCCGAAAAGCTCGGGCTCACGCGCGAACGGGTCCGCCAGATCCAGCTCGAGGCGTTGGGGCTGCTGCGCCGCGCGATCCGGCGCAAGGGTATTTCGCGAGACGTCCTGCTCTGAGGCCCCGCTCAGCGTCCGGCGGTCGGGGCGCCATAGCCACCGCGCAAGGCCTGTGCGAGCTGATACACCGACATCGCGTAGAAGCTGCTGCGGTTGTAGCGGGTGATCGCGTAGAAGTTCTGATAGCCCAGCCAGTATTCGGTGCGCTCGCCCGGTGTCACCAGGTCGACCAGGGTCGCCTTGCCGGTGTGCAGATCGCCCCCCAACGGAATCATGCCCAGGTTTCTCACGCTGTCGGCGTCGAGGGTCGGGTAGATCCCGGCCGCGATCAGGCCGGCCGAATCGATGCCATCGGGCAGATGTATCCGCACCGCGACCGGATCGCCCGCCGCCCAGCCATGGGCGGCGAGGTAGTTGGCGACGCTGCCGATGGCATCGATCGGGTCGCTGTCGAAATCGATCCTGCCATTGCCGTCGAAATCCACCGCGTAGTTCCGGATGCTGCTCGGCAGAAACTGGGGGTAGCCCAGTGCGCCGGCGAAGGAGCCGGAGTATTCGAACGGGTCGCGGTTTTGTTCGCGCGCCAGCAGGAACAGGTTTTCGAGTTCTTTGCGGAAGAGCTCGGCCCGCGGTGGATAGTCGAACGCGAGCGTCGCGAGCGCCGATACCGTTTCGAAGTTGCCGGTATAGCTGCCGTAGTGGGTCTCCACGCCGATGATCGCCACGATGATCTCGGGCGGAACGCCGAAGCGGGCACTCGCGGCCTCGAGGGTCGCGTGATGTTCGCGCCAGAAGCGCAGACCGCCGTCGATGCGGCGATCATCCAGAAAACGGGCCTGGTAGCGTTTCCACGAGCGGGCGCCGGTGCTCTTGGGGGGGGTGATCAGGCGAATCACCTCCGGCTCGTGGCGCGCCCGTTTGAGCGCGTCGAGCAGGACCTCACGTTCGAAGCCGTGGTTCTCGGTCATTTCGCGTACGAAGCCGAGCGCGCCTTCGTCGGATTCGAAAGCGGCGTTCGCGTCGGTGCCGGTGTGGCCGGCAAGCGCGATCAGGAGCAGGGTGGGCAGTGCGGAACGTTTCATTTCAAATCCAGCCGTTTGATTTCTTGCAGAAGCTTGCGCGCGAGTTGTACGTGTTTCGGATTGGGCGGACCGTAGCGCAGGTTTGCATAGACGCCCGTGATGTGCCGAATGCGGCTCGCGTGTCGCGGCAGCGCCTGGGTCAGGCGTTGTGCATAGTCTAGCGGACCCTCCCAGGGGTGTCGCGGCAAAGCGTGCCGGGCGAGCTTGGCGCAGAACACCGCCCAGGCACGATCGAGTGGATCGGCGCTGCGTTCCTTCAGCATCGCCCAGCCGAAAAGACCCAGCAGCAGGATGGTGATCGCGCCGCCAAGCAGTGCGCCCAAAGTACGCCAGTCGGGCTGTTCGAAACCGAAGCGTTCCATGAGACGCCGCTGGCGCTCCGGGTTGTAGCCGAGTACCCATTCGTTCCAGGCGTTGGACAAGGCCTCCCACTGGTGGCGCATGTCGCGCAGCCATTCCAGGGCCGGCCACATCATCAGGGGGCGAAACGCGTCGTCGGGCAGCGCCGCGGCGAGGCCTCCGTCGATGCGGGTCGGGTTTGCCGCGGCGGTCGGGTCGATGCGGATCCAGCCGCGGCCCTCGTGCCAGACTTCGGCCCAGGCATGCGCGTCCGACTGGCGCACCACCATCACCCCGTCGACCGGATTCACCTCGCCGCCCTGGTAGCCGGTGACGACCCGTGCCGGCACGCCCGCGGCACGCATCATGACCACGAATGCCGAGGCGAAGTGTTCGCAGAAGCCGCGCCGGGTTTCGAAAAGAAATTCGTCGACCGAATGACGCCCCAGCAGTGGCGGCCTGAGCGTGTAGATGAAGCTGCCGCCGCGAAAATGGTCCAGGACACGCGCGACTTTCGATTCAGGGTCGGGGGCGGTGCGCGTGAGCTCATCCACCAGTTCGGATGTGCGCGGATTGAATCCGGCGGGCAACTGCAGATTCATCCGCAGCAGCCCGGCAGGTTCGACCGGTCCCAACGGCGTTTCGGGGTAGGCGCGCAGGGCCAGCCGGCGCCGTTCGCGCACGGGCGTCGTTGCCAGCAACTGGAAGTCGTTGGCGTAGCGTGCGTGCTCGACCCCGGCCGCAGTGACGTCGAGGGCGAGCAGCCAGGGGCGGTTGTGCGGCTCCAGCGTCAGCACATAGTCGAAGGCCGGCCCGGTCGTGACGTAGCGCGGCGCCGCTGCGCTTCCCGCCGCGACTGCGCGCCAGCTTCGACCGTCGAATTGGCTGAGAACCGGGCCACGCCAGTAACGCATTCGCGCGGGCGGTGGCGGGCCAGCGAACGCGGCACGCAAGGCGATCGCGGACGATTCGCTGAGATCGCTGATGGAACCCGGCTCCATGGTGCCCGACAGGCCGCTCGTCGCCCTGAAGGCGTCGTTCGGCAGGCCCCAGAGCGGACCCTCGATGCGTGGGAATGCGATGAACAGCACGATCAGGAAGGGTAGGGCCTGCACCAGCAATAGACCGCCGGTTCGCAATTGCTGACCCGCATTGGCCCTGACATCCTGCAAGCTCAGCAGCGTGACGGTCGCGATGAGGCTGCCGGTCAGCGCCAGCCCTGCCACCGGCAAGGTCTGGTCGTTCAGAAACAAGGCCAGTTGCAGAAAGAAGCTCAGGAGTACCGCAGCACGGATGTCGCGGTCGGCGTTCAGCTCGAATTGCTTCAGGCAGAGCAGGACGGCAAGCAGGGCGACGCCCGGGTCCTTGCCGAAGAACTGTCCGAAATGGAGCTTTACCGCGATCCCGGCGGAGATCGCGAGCAGCAGAATCACGAGCCGCCGGGCGCGTTTCAAGGGACCGGCATGGAGTTCGTAAGCCTGCCAGCACAGCAGCAGGGCACAAAAAAGCGTGAGCCACATGGGCTGCGCCATCGCGTGCGGCGCGAGGGTCAGGGTGACGGTCGCGAACAACCATACCCGCGCCGGAATGCGCAAGCGACCGATCTCAGCCGGGCGCATTGGCGTTCTCGCGATACAGGGCGAGGCGCGCGAGGCAGGCCTGCACATGCTGGCTTCCGGCTGCCGCGCCGATGCGTACGCCGGGAAGTTGCAATGCGAATGCCCGGCCCTGCGAATCGGCGGCGAGAATCCAGGCGCACAGGCGCGAGAGCCGCCGCTCCACGTCGAGACTGGCCGGCAGGGTCGACCAATCGAGCACCAGATCGCTGCCCGCCAGGCCGGAAAAGCGCTTGGTGAGCATCGGACCGTCGCGCGCCACCACTTTCCAGGCCACATGGCGGGGTGAGTCGGCGCGGTCATGGGTGCGCAGACCGGCGAAGTCGTCGTCGCCGGATTCCGCTTGGCGTCGCCCCGGCCCCGCGTTGGCGTTGGCGGGCAGTGGCGGTGGAAGCGGTTCCGGCGCCGGATAGACGAGGCAGTGGGCGTCCGGCATGAGAATGCTCCAGGCCCTGATGAGGCCCAGAGGGTATGTCGTTTCGATGACCACGCGTCCGAGTGCAAGCTGCCCGCGCCGGCTTGTGGGCCGCAGCAGCGTGTGCGCGTGGGTGTCGCGTGCAGCCACGTCGAAGCCGTCGCCAGGCCGGTCGCCGGCCGCGACCAAGCGCAGCGCCGGGCGGCGGCGATTGCGGTCATTGCTCACCAGTAGCCGGAAACGCGCGCTCTCGCCGGCGAATACCGGCTCGGCCCGGCCTGGCCCGATCGATAGCTGGAGAAGGTTGCGAAACGCGTGCACGATGCTCACCACCGCCACCCCGGCCAGGAGGAAGACGAGCGCGTAGCCCAGGCTCAGATTGTAGTTGATGCTCGCGATCAGCATCGTCAGCAGGGCCATCATGTAGCTCAGGCCGCTGCGGGTTGGCAGCACGAAGATGCGGCGCTGGCCCAGCACGATGGGCGCGGGTTCGACACCCTTGACCCGGAACACCAGGCGGTCGACCGTTGCGCGCATCCGGCTGATGATTCGCCGCAATGCCATCAGGGTAGCGAGACTTCGTGCAGGAGCCGCCCGATCGCTTCGGGGGTCGCCATCCTTCCGTCGCTGGCCATGTGCAGGCGATGGGTCGCCACCGATGGAAACACCGCTTGGATGTCTTCGGGCAGCACGTGGCCGCGTCCGTGTGTGAGGGCCCAGGCGCGCGCGGCGGCCAGCAACCCGATGCCGGCGCGAGGGCTCAGCCCGCCGTCGAAGGCGGCGCTCTGACGGCTGTGAGCCAGCAGCCGCTGCACATAGTCGACGATGCGTTCCGAAACCAGCGTGCCGCGGGCGGCCCGCTGCAGCGAGCCGATCTGTTCGGGCGAGATGACGGGCTCCTGGCGCGCGAGCAACTCACGCCGGTCTTCGCCCATCAGCAGGGCGCGCTCGGCGATGCGATCCGGATAACCGAGGTGGATGCGCATGAGAAAGCGGTCGAGCTGGCTCTCGGGTAACGGAAAGGTGCCGATCTGGTGGGCCGGATTCTGGGTCGCGATCACGAAAAAGGGTTCGGGCAGCACCAGCGTGTGGCCGTCGGCGCTGACCTGGTGCTCTTCCATGGCCTCGAGCAGCGCGCTCTGGGTCTTGGGGCTGGCGCGGTTGATCTCGTCGGCGAGGATCAGTTGCGAGAACAGCGGTCCGGGGTGAAAGCGAAAGCTCGCGCTGTCACGATCGAAGATCGAGACGCCGACGATGTCGGCCGGCAGCAGATCGCTGGTGAATTGTATGCGCTGGTACTGGAGGCCGGTCAGCTTCGCCATCAGATGCGCGAGCGTGGTCTTGCCCACGCCTGGGATGTCCTCGATCAGGAGATGCCCGCGCGCGATCAGGCAGGCGAGCGCCAGACGCAGATCGTTCTCCTTCCCCAGGATGATCGTGCCGGCGGCGTCGATGAAGGTTTGTGCATCCTGATGCGTGGTTTGTGCCATTGATCTGGGTACTGTGAAATTGGTCCTGAAGCGGTGATAATAGCTGACAAAGAACCGACGTCGCTCCGCCCGCCCAGCATGCAGGCGGGTTTGAGATGGCGCTCGGACAAAGGTTCATCTCGTTCAGGAGAGGGGGGTATGACATCAACCGCGTTCATCACGCACCGCGACTGCTGGCTGCACGACATGGGGAGCTTCCATCCGGAGTGTCCCGACAGGCTCGCGGCGATCAATGACAGGCTGATCGCGGCGGGGCTGGATCTGTACTTGTCGTTTTACGATGCGCCGCTCGCCACTGTCGAGCAGGTTGGCCGGGTGCACCCTCAGACCTACTTCGACGAGCTGCTCGCGGCGGTGCCGGAGCACGGCATCCGTCACCTGGATCCGGACACCGCGATGAGTCCCAACACCATGAAGGCGGCGCTGCGTTCGGCGGGCGCGGGGGTGTTGGCGACCGATCTGGTCATGAAGGGTGAGATCGAGAATGCGTTCTGCGCGATCCGCCCGCCCGGTCACCATGCCGAGATCGCCAAGGCGATGGGTTTCTGTTTTCTCAACAATGTCGCGATCGCGGCCCGGCATGCGCTCGAGACCCATGGCCTCGAACGGGTGGCCGTCGTCGATTTCGACGTCCACCATGGCAATGGCACCGAGGACATCTTCAAGGATGATCCGAGGGTGATGATGGTCAGCATCTTCCAGCATCCGTTCTTTCCTTACAGCGGTGCCGACTGCAAAGCGCCGAACATGGTCAATGTGCCGGTTTCCGCCGGCCTGCGCGGCGATGCGTTCAGGCAGATCGTATCGGAGGTGTGGATTCCGGCGCTGCGCAAGCACAATCCGCAGATGATCTTCTTCTCTGCCGGCTTCGATGCCCACTACGAAGACGACATGGGCTCGTGCGGCCTGGTCGAGGCCGACTACGTCTGGGCGACCGAGCAGATCAAGGCGCTAGCGGCGGAGTGCGGCCACAAGCGGATCGTGTCGCTGCTGGAAGGCGGCTATTCGCTGTCGTCGCTGGCGCGCTCGGTCGTTGCGCACATCAAGTCGCTCGCCGATCTTTGAGGCCGCATTGCGCGATCATTCGCTTACACGGCGCACGTGGCTGTCGTGCGTCGATCGGTTAGAATGGCGGTTTTAATCTCTCGGTTTCCATTGCCATGATTACCGGCTCCCTCGTTGCAATCGCAACGCCCATGCATCCCGATGGCAGTCTCGACTTTGCCGGCCTGCGCGCACTGATCGATTTTCATGTCGCTGAAGGAACGGACGGCATCGTGGTCGTCGGCACCACCGGCGAGTCGCCGACGGTGAGCGTAGACGAGCACTGCGAACTCATTCGCGTGGCCGTGCAGCATGCGGCCGGACGCATTCCGGTAATCGCCGGCACCGGTGCCAACTCGACGGCCGAGGCGATCGAGCTGGCGCGCTTCGCCGAGAAGGCGGGCGCCGAGTCGCATCTTTCGGTGGTTCCGTACTACAACCGCCCGACGCAGGAAGGGCTTTACCGGCATTTTCGCGCCATCGCCGAGGCGGTGGCGCTACCGCTGATTCTCTACAATGTGCCGGGGCGCACGGTCGCCGATCTGGGCAACGACACGACGCTGCGTCTTGCCGAGATTCCCAATATCGTCGGGGTGAAGGATGCCACCGGTAGCATCGACCGCGCCTGCGACCTGATCGAGCGCGCGCCGGAAGGCTTCGCGCTCTACAGCGGCGACGACATGACGGTTGCGGCTTTCATCCTGCTGGGCGGCCATGGCACGATCTCGGTTACCGCCAACGTGGCACCGCGGGCGATGCACGAGCTGTGCGCCGCCGCCTTGCGCGGCGATGTCGCCACGGCACGCGAGATCAATGGGCGGTTGCTGTGGTTGCACCGCCACCTGTTCTGCGAAGCCAATCCGATTCCGGTCAAGTGGGCACTCGAACGGATGGGCCTGATCCAGTCGGGTATTCGCTTGCCGCTCACGACCCTGTCGGAGGGATGCCATGAGCGCGTCCTCGCAGCCCTGCAACATGCCGGTATCACTGTTTGACATTTCAGGACCGCTCGCACTCATGAATCGTAAGCTAAGCGTAACCTTGGTTGCATTGTCGATCGGCGTAGGGGGGTGTTCGACCTCCATGCTCGACTCGAAGAAGATTGACTACAAGAGTGCCAAGCAGGTCTCCACGCTTGAAATTCCTCCCGACCTCACCGCTCCGAGCCGCGACGATCGCTATACCGTCCCCGATAGCGCGCCGCGTGGTGTGGCTACTTATTCGAATTATTCGACCGACCGTGCGTCGCAACCCCAGACCTCCGGGCCTGAAGTGCTGCCCGTGTCGAAGGACAACATCCGCATCGAGCGTGCGGGCGCCCAGCGCTGGTTGGTCGTCCCGGGCACGCCCGAGGCACTTTGGCCCCAGATCAAGGACTTCTGGATCGAGTCTGGCTTCATTTTGAACATCGACCGCCCCGAGATCGGTGTGATGGAAACCGACTGGGCCGAAGACCGGGCGAAGATTCCGCAAGACTGGTTGCGTTCGACGATCGGACGGGTGTTCGACGGGTTGTGGTCGACGTCGCTGCGCGACAAGTTCCGGACCCGTATCGAGGAAGGCAAGGAGCCCGGTACGGTCGAGGTGTTCATCAGCCATCGTGGTGTCGAGGAAGTGTTCACGTCGCAGGCCCAGGAGCGCACCAGTTGGCAGCCCCGACCTTCCGACCCCGAACTCGAGGCCGAGATGATGAGCCGTTTGATGATTCGCCTGGGAGTCGAGGAAGCGCGTGCGGCCGAGATCGTTCAGGCCGAGCCGGTGAGCGAGCGTGCCCGGCTGACGGCGGTCGGCAATGGTGTCAAGCTCGAGGTGGACGAGTCCTTCGATCGTGCCTGGAGAAGAGTCGGACTGGCGCTCGATAGGCTCGGTTTCTCCGTGGAGGACCGTGACCGTACCCAGGGTCTCTACTTCGTGCGCTATATCGACCCCGACGCCGGCAGTGGCCAGGAAGCACCCGGGATGCTGTCGAAGCTCGCTTTCTGGCGCAGCTCCAACGATGTTGCGGAGCGGGGCGGCGAGTATCGGATTCGGGTGGCCGGCGAGGGGGATATCTCGCGGGTGACGGTGTTGACGCGTGAAGGGGGCGAGGATGCTTCCGAGACCGCAACCCGGATCCTGACCGTACTGCATGAACAACTGCGCTGAGCAAAACAGGCGCAATAAAACAAAAAGCCGGCTTAGCCGGCTTTTTGTTCATGGAAGCACGCCGATTTACTGCTTGGCAGAGTCGACCGCTTCTTTGACGGCGGCTGCGGCCTTGTCAGCGGCTTCCTGGGCGGCGTCGGCTGCCTCGGCTGCGCGCTCGGACGTGGCTTCGGCTGCCTTGCTCGCGGCTTCGGCGCTGTCTTCATAGGCTTTGGCCGCGGCGTCCTTTGCTTCGCTTGCCTTTTCGGAGGCGGCTTCGCCGGCTTCTTTGGCGCTCTCGCTGACGGCTTCGCCCGCTTTGCGCGTGGCTTCAGCCGCGTGTTCGGCGGCTTCCTTGGTGCTCTTCAGTGCGGCATCGGCCGCTTCCTTGGCGGCCGACTCTTCCTTGTTGCCGCATGCGCTCAGCGAGATTGCGAGCATGGCGGCGATGAGAACGGATTTTTTCATAATTGGATTCCTTTCAAGTCGGGGGGTCGATCTCGCGGTGGCGGCCGGATGTCCGCTGGCACCGCGAGAGCGCGCCGATTCTAACATTCGCTTGTCCTGTACCGAGGCCGTGGTGTTCGCGGTTCCGGTGGTGTCTGCCGCCCTAGAGCCCAAGTCTGGCGCCATTCGGGCCATTGACGGTATTCATCCACATTGTTTCAAATTGTGCGAGCAGGCGGTCGGCCGTCCGGTTGTCGCCGTCGTGCGTCTTTTCGCGTGGGCTATCGTGATGAAACTGGACAGCGTAGGCTGTGTCGTCGGCGACGACGAAAGCCTGATCGGCGGACGTGCACCGCTCAAGCGCGATCCGGCGGTAGTCGCCATACTCTGCGAAGGTGTGTTGCGGAGCGGTGGCGTTCAAGGCGTGTGGACAGGATGGACGAAGCCGTCGCAATAGGCCTCGTAGAGCGTGTCGACGAGCGCGCCATCGCCGAGCTCGGCTGCGGCGGGCAGGCGGCGCTTGTCGGCGAGTGTGGCCATCGTCGCGTGATGCTGGGGGGCGATCTCGAGCAGTTCGCCATTCAGGTAGAACCGTGCATCGGCAAACAGGAGCAAGGACCTGGCGTCGAGAGCGAGCCCTTGTTCGCGCACCGCGCCCAGGAACCACTCACGGCTCCGGGGCTCGTCCGGCGGTTCGAAATACACCTGTGGCTTGGGTTCGGTCAGGTAATGTCCGAGGAAGGCCGCAACGTCGGCACGATCCCAGCGGATGGCGCTCAGCATCGTCATCACTTGATCGATCATGGGGGGGGCGATCTGCGCCGAGTTCGCCTGCAGTTCGAGGTCGGGGTCGGCATACAGGCCTTCGAGCTTCAGCCTGTCCTGCATCCAGCCGAGAAATTCGACGCCGAGTTCCTGCGCATCCGGCGACCTGAAACCGATCGAATAAGTCGTGCACTCGCCGATGGCAACACCATCGTGGGCCCAATGGGGGGGCAGATAGAGCATGTCACCGGGTTCGAGCACCCAGTCGAATTCCGGTGTGAAGTGCTTGAGGATCTTGAGCGGTACATCGTCGAGCAGGCGGCGGTCATCCTGCGCGCCGATTCGCCAGCGGCGTTTCCCCGCGCCCTGGAGCAGAAAGACGTCGTAATTGTCGAAATGCGGTCCGACACCACCGCCGTCGACGGCATAGCTGACCATCAGATCGTCGAGGCGGGCTTGCGGAATGAAATCGAAGCGGTGCAACAGGGTGTCGGCCTCGGGTATCCACAGATTGAGACCCTGAACGAGCACGGTCCAGGGGTGTTTCGCGCCGCGCAGCTTGCCGGGTTTCTGTGGTCCGCGCTGGAGTTCCCATTCGTCGCCGCGACGACGTACCAGGCGCGATTCGACGTCGGGGTCGCAGGCCATCGCGAGGAGGTCGGCATGATCCAGCAAGCCGCTGAAGCCGGGCATGGCCTGGCGCACCAGGAGGGGTTTTTTCTGCCAGTATTCGTTCAGGAACTGGCGCGGCGAGAGGCCGCCAAGCAGGTTCGTATCCATTGGCGCATTATCCCAAATCTGTCCGGCTTGGGCGCGCACCCGTCGCATCAGGGATGAAAAAGCGGGTCGGGCGGGTTAATATCGGGCCCCTTTGCGCTGGAACGGCCATGTCAGTTGCCACAATCGAGTCACTCGACCACGAAGGTCGCGGCGTCGCCCATGTCGACGGCAAGGCGGTCTTCATCGAAGGTGCCCTGCCGGGCGAGAGGGTCGAGTACACGGTGCAACGGCAACGTCCGCGTTACGAACTCGGTCAGGTCGACAAGCTCTTGCGTACTAGTGCCTTGCGCGTGGCGCCGCGGTGTCCGCACTTCGGCACCTGTGGCGGCTGTTCCATGCAGCATCTGGATGCGCTCGCGCAGACCGCCATCAAGCAGCGCGTGCTCGAGGATGCCTTGCGGCATGTCGGCAAGGTCAGACCCGCGATCATCTACCCCGCGATCAGTGGCCCGTCCTGGGGCTATCGCCAGCGTGCCCGGTTGACGGTACGCAAGGTCGCGAGCAAGGGCGGGGTGCTGGTCGGCTTTCACGAGCGCCGCAGCAGCTACGTCGCCGATATGTCGAGCTGCGCGGTCCTGCCGCCCCGGCTGTCGGCGATGTTGCCGGCGATGCGTGAGCTGGTGGCCGGCTTGTCGATTTCGGAGCGGCTGCCACAGATCGAGATCGCAGTCGGCGATGCGACGACCGTGCTGGTGTTCCGCAATCTTCAGCCGCCCAGCGGCGCCGATGAAGTTCGCCTTGCGCGCTTTGCCGACCACTGGCAAGTGCAGGTCTGGATGCAGCCGGCGGGGCCGGATTCGATCTACCGCCTCCATCCGGCGGATGCGTCGGGTCTCAGCTATTCTTTGCCGGAGTTCGGTGTCACGCTGGATTTCCGTGCCACCGATTTCACCCAGGTCAACGTTGCGGTGAACCGCATCCTGATGCGTCGTTCGATGCAGTTGCTCGACCCCCGGCCAGGTGAGCGCATCGCCGATCTCTTTTGCGGTCTGGGTAACTTCAGCCTTCCGATCGCGCGCTGCGGCGCCCATGTCGTCGGTATCGAAGGCAGCGCGTCGCTGGTCGTCCGTGCCGCTGAGAATTCGCGCCGTAACGGTCTTGCCCATCTCACCGAGTTTCACGCCGTGAACCTGTTCGATGCCACCGAGGACAGCATGGCGGCGCTGGGCAGGCTCGACAAGTTGCTGATCGATCCCCCCAGAGAGGGGGCGATCGCAGTGGTGAAGGCACTCGGCGGCCGGCAGTCTCCGCGCCGGATCGTCTATGTGTCGTGTAACCCGGCCACCCTCGCACGCGACGCAGCGGTGCTGGTGCACGAAAAAGGCTATCGTCTCGCCGGTGCGGGGATCGCCAACATGTTTCCCCAAACCTCGCATGTCGAGTCGATCGCATTGTTCGAGCGCGTGACGGATTAGAGCGCAGTCGGTATACTGCGCGGCTCCCGGAGGTGTGGCAGAGCGGTTGAATGCACCGGTCTTGAAAACCGGCAACGTCGCAAGGCGTTCGTGAGTTCGAATCTCACCGCCTCCGCAAATCATGTGAATAACTCAATGATTCTATTGATTTATTATCCGTCTGTACTGATGGCGTAAATTTCTAGCAGCGCTTATACGCTTCGCATTGATGACAGGCACGGTGGCGTTTCTTACGCTGCGAAACGCACCCGGTCTTGCGGTCGTCGGGTGTGACGTGCTCGCCCGACACCGCAGCGCGCGGCTTGGTCGACGGATCATCAGGAGATCGTCACAGCGGTGCCGCTGACCGCGACCATGAGCATGCCGTTTTTTTCGCCGAGCACCTCATAGTCGATGTCGATGCCCACCACTGCGTTGGCGCCGAGTCGGCGTGCGGATTCGCCGAGTTCCGAGAAAGCCGTTTCGCGGGCGGAACGCAGTGTGTTCTCGTAGGCGCCGGCACGGCCGCCGACGATGTCGCGAACCGCTGCGAACATGTCCTTGAACACGTTTGCGCCAATGATCGCTTCACCGGTGACGACACCGTGATAGTTTCGAATGGTCTTGCCTTCCACGGACGGGGTCGTCGTCATCAGCATGATTTTCGCGCTCGAAAAGATTCGGGGAAGAGATGGTCGCCACGCTTGGCCGCCAAGCGGGTAACGGCTATAGACACGCGGGGCGAAGTGGAGTTCATCGATGCGGGTGAGGCTGCTCCGGTCGGGGGAACCATGCGATGTCGCGGCGGGTCTTGGGGCTGGGGAGGTGCTTAGCGTGTCCAACCTCATGGCCCTCGTCCGGATATGAACTCAGGAAAAATCGTCGTACTCGCCCTTGCTGGGTTGCTCTGCCTCTCGTTCGGCATTGGCCTGGCCAATAGCCCGCCGCCTGTGGGCGCCGGCGATCGCCAGGGGTGGCGCAACGCGGCGCGTCACTCTGCCGGTATCGCGCCCGATCCGGTGCGCAATGCCGGGACTGCAATCGTGCAGGTGTTTGCGGCACCGACTTATGGCTGGCGCCGCTACTTCGCCGTACATCCGTGGATCATCTTCAAGCGTCGTGGTGAAACCGCTTATACCCGCTATGAAGTGATCGGCTGGGGAGGGCGTAATGTGATCAGGCGCAATCATGCGGTTCCCGACGGGCTATGGTTCGGTGCGATGCCCACGGTGCTCGTGGACCACCGCGGGGACAGGGTCGAGGCCATGATTGACGAGATCGAGGCGGCGATCGCGACCTATCCGCATGCGGATAGGTATCGTAGCTACCCGGGCCCCAACAGCAATACCTTCATTGCGCACATCGGGCGCGAAGTGCCAGCCATGGGCCTCGACATGCCGGCCAATGCGATCGGCAAGGACTACCGGCCGCTGCGCGAGGCGCTCGGGCTCTCTCCGTCCGGGGCGGGTATTCAGCTTACGCTGCTCGGTCTGCTGGGGGCGATCGTGGGGCTCGAAGAAGGGGTCGAGCTCAACGTGCTGGGCCTGAATTTCGGTGTGGACCTCAACCGCCCTGGACTGCGATTGCCGTCGATCGGGCGGCTCGGCATGAGCGATGCGTCGGTGTCGGACACGACCGGCGGTCTCGCGATGCACTGAGCGCGGCTGTGCGCGATACGCGTCACCCGACGCCACGCTTGATCGCGTCATCATGCCTGAGCCCGACAACCGATCCGGCGGCTGCCACGAGCGCGATGCCGGCGCCGGTATGGCCCGTCGCGATCATGAGGCCGGAAAACAAGCCCAGTCCTATGGTTATCCATGTCGTGCCGAGTGCCATGTCGCTTACTCCAGTGTGCGGGAATCTGGTGTAACTGTATATTTATACACATTACTGTTCAAGCTATCGCGACCGGATGGATACGAGTGTCGGCGCTATTGAACTGCCACGACCACGACGACCGTCGGGCGCACAGAGTGTCTGCTGCATTGCACCCGCGCGGGTTCGCTGCGATCATGTCGCACCAAATCGCTCATCGCTCGTCAACGATTCCTGCCGGAACGACACCATGGTTTCACCGATCAGTGAAACGCCGCTGCCCGCGCTTGAGGCACTCTTCGAGCATCTCGCCGACGCCGTCTATCTCATCGAGCCGGAAACCTCGCGAATCGTCTGGGGTAACCGGATGGCATGGGAGGCGCTGGGTCTGGATCGCGAGGAGGTGCTGGATCATTCGGTGCTCAGCTTGCAAAAGGATGTGACCGGGTTCCCGCAGTGGGCCGATATCGCCGCGGCGATCCGGGGCACCGACTGCTTTACGTTCAATGGGCGGCATCGATGCCGCAACGGGCATGAACTGGCGGTCGAGGTCAATACCACGCGCTTTCTCGCCGATGGCAGGGAGTACTTTCTATCGATCGCGCGTGATGTCACCCGGCGGGCGGCGCTCGATGCGTCGCTGCGGGACCGCGAGAGCCAGTTGCAGTTCGCGTTGAACGAGGCCACGGACGGCTTGTGGGATTGGGATCTGTCGGACGATTCACTGTTTTTCAGTCCGCAACTGAAGCGCATGCTCGGCTACGGCCCGCACGAGATGGCTCCGAAGCTGGAAACCTGGTCGGACAACGTGCACCCCGAAGACGCGCCGCTGGTGGCGCTGGTGTTGCGGGAGCACCTCGATGGCAAGCGGGTACGCTACGAGGCCGAGTACCGTCTGCGCAACCGCAACGGGCATTACCTGTGGGTGTACGACCGGGGGCGGGTGTGCGAGCGCGACGCGGCGGGTCGGCCTACGCGGGTGGTCGGCATGGTGCAGGATGTGAGCGAGCGCAAGGCGTTGGAGTTGCGCCTGCAGGGGCTGGTGGCCAACGATGGCCTCACCGGCCTGGCGACGCGCCAGCGCGGCGAAGAGTTCATCGACATGCAGCTTGCGTTGTGCCAGCGCGTGAATATGCCGTTCGGGCTGTGTTTCTGCGATCTGGACCATTTCAAGTCGATCAATGACGTGTATGGGCACCTGGTCGGCGACAAGGTGCTGCGCCGGGCGGCGGAGATCATGCAGGCGACGATGCGCAAGTCCGACCTGGTGGCGCGGTGGGGGGGCGAAGAGTTCGTCATCGTCTGTCCGAACACCAATTCCGACGGGATGCTGCGGATTGCGGCGAGCGTGCGGCGGTCACTGGCGGCGGCGGCGTGGGCCGACGAGTTCGGTATATCCCCCGTCACCGCCAGCATCGGCATCGCCGTGTTTCCCGATCATGGTTCCGACCGCCTGGGCTTGATCGGGCGGGCGGACTCGGCGCTTTACCGTGCCAAGGGCGCGGGTCGGGACTGTTGCATGCTTGCGGCGGCGAACTGCTGAGATGTGTAGAACTCACGATCGATTTGGAGGGTTGGCGGGATGCTGGCGCTGATGCAGCGTGTTTCGGCGGCGAGCGTGGTCGTCGAGCACCGGGCCGTGGGGCAGATCGGTATCGGCGTGTTGGTGCTGGTCTGTGCCGAGCACGGTGATACGGTGGTGGAATCGAGCCGCCTGCTCGGCAAGATCCTCAAGTGCAGGATCTTCCCCGACGAGCGGGGCAGGATGAACCGCTCGCTCCAGGATGTGGGAGGGGGCTTGCTCATCGTCAGCCAGTTCACCCTCGCGGCCGATACTTCTGGTGGCAATCGTCCCAGCTTCACCGGTGCGGCCGCGCCGGAGATAGGCCGGCAACTGTATGCGCATTTCGTCGACCAGGCGCGTCGCCTGCACCCGGAGGTGCAGACCGGCGAGTTCGGGGCGGACATGCAGGTGCATCTGATCAACGACGGGCCGGTGACCATACCGCTGCGGATCGCGCCGGCAGCGTGACCGGCCGGTGGGTGGCGCCGTTGGAGGTGCCGCCGAAAATATGCAAACTTTGGTTAAAGATTCGGATTCGGCCGCCGCTATACTGCTTGAGTCCGATCCAGTCTTCGCGAACAGCCTGTGTCCGCGTTACCAGAGAGCGATCCTTGCCATGAATGTCCTCTTCTTCCTGATTCCGGGTGTTGTGACGGCACTGGCTGCGATGCTTGCCTTCACACTGGCCGATGCGTCGACCCCGGTGCGGGCAGCGCTTGCGCTTGGCGCAGGGGCTGCGGTTGTGGTTTGCGTCCACTTGCTTGTCCGGATCCGCTACGACGCCCCCCTGACGCGCATGCGCGAGGTGTTCGTCACCATGAACCGGACCGGCGACCTGGGGCAACGGGTGCCGGTCGATGCCGGTCCGCTGCGCGAATCCGCGCTGGGGTTCAACTGCTTCATCGAAACCCTGCAGGGCATCGTGGGGAAAGTGATATTCGACGCTCAGCGGGTTGCCGATGCGGCGGATGCGCTCGGACGGCATGCGGCGTTGGTGGCCCAGGGGTCGGAGCGCCAGCGCAGCGCTTCCGAGAGCATGGCGCGCGGTATCGAAGACATGACCCGAGGCGTCAACTCGATCGCCGAAAATGCAAACCGGACCGCGGAGAACGCGCAGGAGGCACGTGGCCTGTCGCAGGGGGGCGCGCGCAGCGTGACCGAAGTCTCGAACGGTATCGAAGGCATCGCGATGTCGGTCGAGCGTTCGGCCCAGCTCGTGGGTGCGCTGGGCGAACGGTCCGAATCGATCGGCGGCATTATTCAGGTAATTCGCGAGATCGCCGATCAAACCAATCTGCTGGCCCTCAATGCCGCGATCGAGGCGGCGCGGGCGGGCGAGCAGGGCCGTGGTTTCGCGGTCGTTGCGGACGAAGTACGCAAGCTGGCCGAGCGCACGTCGAACGCGACGGCGGAGATCGGTCAAGTGATCGTCGCGATCCAGACCGAGACCCGCACCGCGATCGATGCCATCCGGGTCGGCGCCGATCTGGCGCATGGCGGAGCCGGACTGGCGCAGCAGGCTGCGGATTCGCTCGCGAAGATCGATGCGGGCGCGGTCGAGACCATGGGCAAGGTCGAGGGTATCGCGGTGGCGATCGCCCAGCAGAGCCGCGAGGCCGATACCGTGCTCGAGCATGTGCGCGACATCATGACCCTGGTCGAGAGTAACGCGAGCGGCGCGGCCGACACCCTGAACGAGGCGCGGCGGCTGGAGAGCCTGGCCGCGAACCTGCACGAGATCAGCAAGGTGTTCCGGCTGGGGCCAGCCGGCGAAGAGGCCATGCAGATACACAAGCGCATGCCCGACAAGGTCGTCGTTGCCGCAGCCGAGGCGGGCCGCCTGCTCGAGCAGGCGATCCGCAACGGGCAGATCGACGAGCAGGCGCTTTTCGACCGCGATTACCGTCCGATCGCCGGGACGCGGCCGCAGAAATACCGCTCGCGCTTCGACGAACTGACCGACCGCATCATGCCGCCGCTTCAGGAGCCGCTGCTCGAGCACGATACAAGCATTCTCCTGGCCTGCGTGGTCGATGAGAACGGCTATCTTCCGACCCACAACAAGCGCTACAGCCAGCCCCTGACCGGCGACCATGACAAGGATCTGCTTGCCAACCGGACCAAGCGGATCTTCGACGATCCGGTGGGTCGGCGCTGCGGCGCGCACGAGTTGCCCTATCTGGTGCAAACCTACCGCCGGGATACCGGTGAGGTCATCCACGACATCTCTGCGCCGGTTTACGTAAATGGGCGCCATTGGGGCGGTTTTCGAATCGGCTACCGCGCCTGATGCCGGCGATGGCCGCGAGCCGGGCGTGCCCGGCCTTTTGCGCCTACGCGTCCGAAATCGGGCGCGGCGGCGCGACAGGGGTGGGCCTGCCGTCGTAAGCGATCGCAACCATCGTGAATTGCCCGCGCGTGCATAGCCGGCGCTGTCCGCTGAGCAGTTCTTCGGCATGCATCGTCACCTCCACCACCAGCGAACTGTTGCCGACGTGGACCACCTTGGCGGACAGATCCACGATTTCGCCTTCCAGCACCGGCGCATGAAAATCGATCCGGTCCGAAGATGCCATCACGACCGGCATGCGCGCGAGGCGCGACGCGGCGACGAACGCGGCCTTTCCGAGCCACTCGAGCGCCTGGCCGCCGTACAGGGTGCCGATATGGTTGGTGTGGGACGGGAACACCAGTTCCACCATGCGGGTGGTGTGTTCATCCACCGGCTCCGGCACGGGGGCCGCAGGCGCACCCGTCCGGGCGTCTCCGACCGAGACCAGCGTGAAGTGTCCGTGCAGTCCGGTGCTGCGGATACCGCTGCAGAGGTCCTCGGCAATGAGCGACACATCCACCTCGATCGAGCGCGTGCCGCGCCTGACGATGTTGCCCGACAGCTCGATCAGGCGGCCCTGCGGGATCGGGCTGTGGAAGTCGATGCGGCCGCTATTCGCGGTGACCATCGGTCGCCGGGTTTCGCGCGTTGCGACCAGGAAGGCGAGCTTGTCCATCATCGCCAATGCAGCGCCGCCGAACAAGGTGCCGTGATGATTGGCGCGCTCGGGGAAGACGACGTCGACCATCGTCGTCGGAGGTGAACGGGTCGCGGTGGTATGCGCGTGCGGGGTCTCTTCGTGCGCGGCTGTCCCCACGACAGCCGAATGCGACATGGCTTGCATGTGCTTCTCCTGGCTCGACCGCGGCGGGGATGGAAAGCGACCATGCAGCCATGCGCATGGTCTGCCGGTCGGGCCGCGCCCGTCGCGAAATCGAAACGGGACGAGCACGGCCGTGCCTCCCCGGGACACCCCGCCCCGGTCTGGATTGATGACGAAATACCTTCGGCAGGTCTCCTGGCTCGCGGCTGATGGTGCATCTCACCCGCCTTCCCGGCGCTTGGCCAGTGGCATGCATGGGTGTGATACTCGCCGCCTACAGTTGCGGGGGCAGCCCCGGAATTGGCGCGCGCGCCGCACCGGGTTCCCTTTTCGTTCTCCTTGCGGAGAAACCTGAGGTGCGCGCAGGCTAGTTCATGGCCGATGGCGTGTCAAATGCATGATCGTGAGGCGGCCGGGCGCACTTGGGTATCTCAGGGGCGGGAGTATCGTGCAGCAGGGATGGGCCATCGATCCTGGTGCGAGGCTCGATGCGCCCGGACGGATGCGATGGGTTTGATCCTGGCTGATTTCAGATTACCATGATCGCCGTCATTGACGATTCCGGGTCAATTTGCGCGAAGCGCGTGATGTGCGTTGGATGATATGAAAGGAGGATTGAATGCGCGTTAGACATCTCATGATGGCCTCGCTGGTCGCGGGTGCATCTTTTGTGGGTGGGCAGGCCCTTGCCAACAACACCGTGACCGGCGCCGTGGTCGGTGCCGGTGTCGGTGGCCTGACCAACGGCATGGGCGGCGCGGTGCGCGGCGGCCTGATCGGTGGCGGTGTGGGGGCAATGACCGAGAGCAGCGATGCCCGCAGCAGCGCCACGCGTGGCGCGGCCGTGGGGGCGGGCGTGGGCTTGCTGACCGATGGTGCCGGTGGTGCTGTCCGGGGCGGTGTATATGGGGCGGCGGGCGGTGCCTTGATCGGCCGTCTCCGCTGAGCTTCAACTGTGGTTCGTGTAATTTCGATGGAGTGTCAAGCGTGAAGAAAATTTTTGCAGCCGTATCGGTGGGTGCCTTGATCGTGTTGTCGAACACCGTGTCGGCCGAGGAAAGCTACCGGTTCGAAGACGTGGTGCATTTGACCTGCGAAGAAGTGGCGGCGCAGGTCGGTGACAACCCGGCGCGGGTGGAGGCGATCGTGCGGCCGCTCGCCGAATACTCGCTTGCCAAGCGTAGCCTGAGCGTGCCGGAGGGGCGGCCCGAAATCGGGCAGCAGTTCGGTGAACTGCTCAAGGCGTTCTGCACCGCGGAGCCCGACGGCCTGTTCTACAATGCCGTCGATCGCGCGATTCGCCGCCTGCTTTGAAAGTCGGCCGGCCGTGGCCGGCTGAAATTGCATGACCACCGTTACCGGTCTCGAAACCTCGTGAATGCGAGTTGACCGTAACGGTGGTTTTTTTGTGCCGTCGGTCATGCGTGCGGACCCACGGGCGCTTGTCCGGCGCCGCGCGCTTTGGCGCGGGGCAGCCCGGTCCGAGGCGATCAAAGTCCGTACAGCGACAGGATCTCCTTGTAGCCCCGCAAGCTCTGCGCCGGGTCATAGCGCTCGAACACCTGGTGTTGCCGGATGCGGTTTTCGGGTGAGATCGAGGCCAGGAGGGTCTCGCGTTCCGCGATGATGTCGCGGTACATGGTCTCGGTGACGAAAACGAACGGGATGGCGTGGTAGATGCCATCCGCTTGTGGCAGGTGAAAGCGCGGGTTCGCTGGGCGAATGTTCTCGAGTCTATGGCTCTTCATGGCACTTTGGGCTCCTGATTGTCTCGCCCGAATAAATACCGCAAAAAAATTACAGATGTGTTGACCTGGCTCATGAAATCGCAGTCTTGCACGGATTTATTTTGACATACATCCGTTTTATGTTTGCGCGCCAGGCCGACCGGCGAAGACAGCGGGCCGGCGTGTTCATTCACATGGAGCGCTCCGGTATCTGCCCGTTCATCGATAAAAGTATCGCGATCGGGCGCGTGCGTTCGAACTCCGAGAACACGATCACCATGACGGCGGCAATCGGTACCGCGAAAATTGCGCCGGCAATCCCCCAAAGGCTCGACCAGGCGGTAAGACTGATCAGGATCACATAAGGGCTGATGTTGAGAGAATTGCCCATGACCTGCGGTTCGACGATGTAGCCCATCAGCGCCTGGGCGGCGGACAGGAGCACGAGCAGTACCAGCACCGAGTTCAGGTCATCGAACTGGATCAGCGCCAGCGCGACCGGAAACGCCAGCCCGATGAATGTGCCGACATACGGGATGTAGTTGATCAACCCGATGATGATGGCCCAGAAAACCGCGAACTCGAGCCCCATCGCAGCCATGATCACCCAACTGATCAAGCCCAGCACCACGTTGATCATGGTCTTGACCGCGAGGTAACGGCCCACCCGGGCGTTGATGTCGCCGATGACCTTCAAAAGCCGCCGGGTCTTGTCCGGGTCTTCCGACAGGGAGCTCAGTTTGTAATGAAACGTGCGCTGTTCCAGGAGCAGGAAAGTCACGTTGAGCAGCACGAAAACCAGCGCGCCCAGCAGGCCGGCGATCGACACGAAGCCGGTGCGGATCAGGCGCTGCAGGTTGATCTCGCCCAGGGCGTCGCGACGGATCGTTTCCCAGGTGAGCGTGCTTTCGATGCCGACGCGCGTCGCACCGGTCTGGAGGGTGTTCAGCAGGTTTTCCTGAAATTCGGGCGCGCGGGTCACGATCGTCGCAAGATTGCCGACGAAGAGGGCCGAAAGCTCCATCAGCAGCGCCGTGATCACGATCGCCGCGAGGATGTAGCGCACATGTATCGGTATGCGCTTGCCCACCACCGGAATGAAACCCGAGAGCCGGGATACGCCGATTATGACGTATACGATCAGGATGCTCGTCACGACCGGGACGAAGATCGGACGGCCGATGAAGAGTATGTATCCAAGCATCAGCGTCAGTGCGACGCCGTAGACGAAGTTGTTGAATCGGAAGTCCTCGATCATGCTCAGGTGTTCCTGCTCTTGGATTCAAGATGCCCATGTCGGGCGGGTAATCGGCCTGCGGCGCGTGGTGTCCCGGATCCGGCCGGGCGCGAACGGGCCCGCAGCCGCTCATCGATGTCGTGCATGGCGGCTGCGGGCGTATCGGCAGTGCGGGGCGTTACTTGGTCAGTTTGGTCGCCGCTTCGGCGGCTTGATCCTTGCCGACTTCGACGGCTTTGTCCTTGGCCATATCGACGGCCTTGTCCTTCGCCGCGTCGGTCAGCGAACCCGTGCCCGCGCCTGGCACCGATGGCAGCCCGGGGGCGGCCCCGAGAGCGCCCGCCGCGCTGGC
>DDUE01000009.1 GCA_002344625.1 Rhodocyclaceae bacterium UBA2346
TGTCTACACGTCTACGTTACCCAATCAGAACAAAATGGCGTGTTGATGTGACGCGGTGCGGTGTTATCCTGCAACGCTCAAATTAATCTGAGCAGCGGGTTTCCCCAATGTCCGAAGTTTGCCAGAGCATTCCAGCCACAATTTGATGTACCGGTCGCGCCGAGTCGATGCATTGATCTACTCGCGATAGGCGATGTGACCAACGTCACGTCACGGTAATCGGTTCTTAGGTAAGGTTCGAGTCAGGGCCTAAGTGTTCCGATTGGCTTAGCGGGTATTTCGGCATAAAGATCATTTTGTGGATTTCGCCCGAGGTTTGCGGGCATCGGATAGAACCATGTTGAAAGTAATTTCGCACTATTTCCCCTCGCACACATTGCAGCAAGCGATTTTTGATGCAGTGCTACTGTTCTTGGCGGTGTTGTTGGCTGTTGGTCTTGAAATCCACGGGAGCGATATTGACTGGCTGCTCATCGTGCCTTCCGCCCTGATTTTTGCGTTGGTGATGATCCTCCTGAACAGCGTCATGGGCCTCTATCGTCCCGCCGGCGCGAGTTTTTCGGGGCGGGATGCGTTGGTGCGGGTTTTGTTCGCGATCGTCATCAGTGTTCCGGTTGCGTTCGTGGTTTTCAGGATCGCTGCGTGGGATGATTTCGCGACCCAGGGGGTACAGATTTCTGTCGTGGTGCTGCTCGGCCTGATTTTGGCAATGAGGGGCTTTGTAAATCGCCGGAGTGCAAGTTCGATTTTCCTGCCTCGAGTACTGATCATCGGAACCGGGGCGGACGCGGCAACCGTGGCTCGTTCGCTCACCCATCCAGTGCAACGCGGCGTGCAGGTTGTCGGGTTTGTCGCCGCGGGGGCAGACGACGAGGTTACCGTCGATAGGTCGCAGATCATCGACGCTGATGGGCGCTTGACGGAGATCGTCAAGCGCTTGAAAGTGAACGAGATAATCGTTGCGGTCCGCGAGCGTCGTGGTGGCGTGCTACCGATCCGGGAGTTGTTGAACTGCAAGGTTAGCGGCGTCAAGATTCTGGACCTGTCTTCGTTTTTCGAAGGCACCCAAGGTCAGGTGCGTATCGATTCGCTGAAGGCGAGTTGGTTGATCTATGGCGACGGGTTTCGCCAAGGGGCTGCTCGTAGCGTAGTCAAGCGTTGCTTCGACCTCTTTGTCGCGGCAAGCCTGCTGCTACTGGCATTGCCCGTCATGTTGGTTACCGCGCTGCTGATTCTGCTGGAGGATGGTGGTCCAATTTTTTATCGTCAGGAGCGTGTTGGGCAAGGCGGGCGTATCTTCAAGGTGACCAAGTTCCGCAGTATGCGGACTGATGCGGAGAAAGATGGCAAGCCGCGTTGGGCGACGTCCAACGACGATCGGGCAACGCGAATCGGGCGAGTGATCAGGAAGTGCCGGATCGATGAGCTGCCACAGTTGTTCAACGTGATCACTGGCGAAATGAGTCTGGTTGGGCCACGGCCGGAGCGCGCGTTCTTTGTGGATCAACTCGCTCAGGAGATCCCGTTTTACGCCGTCAGGCACTGCGTGAAACCCGGGGTGACTGGTTGGGCTCAGGTACGTTATCAATACGGTGCTTCTGTAGAAGATGCTGTTCAGAAGCTGCAATACGACCTCTATTACGTCAAGAATCACTCGTTGATGCTTGATATTCTGGTGCTTTGCGAGACTGTTCGGGTCGTGCTGACAGGCGAAGGCGCGCATTGAATCATGAGTGCCGGGTGCGGCTAGTACTCGGATTGTTGGGTGAAAGGGTCTGCGATAATGGCGCTCGGGCCGCTTGGTCACGTGGAGGGGTGCCTTGTTTGACATCGCATTTTGGGGGTACCTGTTAGCGTCCTTGGCTTACGTGCTTTTCGGGCTGTATCTGGGCCTTGGGTGGCGTGGTGGCAGACCTGGTGGAGCGTTGATTCTTGCGACGGCAGCCAGCGCGGTTTGGGCTGCAGTATGTGCGTTGCAGGCATTGGTATCGTCCGCGTGGATTGAGCATCTTGCGCGATTGCTCGACATTCTGCGGAGTACGACCTGGTTTGGTTTTGTGCTCGTTTTGCTCGAACCGCTCTACAGAGAAAGAGTCCGTTCGTTTCTGTGGTTTGGGGTGGTCGTTGTAGCGGTTGCCCTGTTTGCGGTGATCTTCGACGCTCTTCCGGTTTATAGCGGGCACTCGCCCGCTTCTATCGTCCTGGGTTCCTTCCTCGCGATGTCGGTGTATGGGCTGGTTCTCGTGGAGCAGCTTTATAGAGGGCTGCCGATCGGGTCGCGTTGGGGGCTGAAGCCGCTTTGCCTCGCGCTTGCAGCAGGCTACATTTTCGAGCTGTATTTCTTTGCCGACGGGTTCCTGTTTGTTAGAGCGGATCCCGACGTCTGGGCAGTGCGCGGGATCGTTTTTGCCACAGTGATTCCGCTGATCGCAATCTCTGCGGCTCGCAGCCCGTCGTGGACCCTGAGGATTGCCGTTTCGCGCGAAGTGATATTCCACTCGACCGCGCTGGCAATATCAGGGCTTTATCTTCTGTTGATCGCAGCCGCAGGCTATTACGTCAGATATGTGGGGGGCTCGTGGGGTCGGGCTTTGCAGCTGACCTTGTTGTTTGGCGGCCTGTTGTTGTTTGGCGTGTTGTTTTTTTCTGGTACCCAGCGGGCAAAACTCCGGGTGTTCCTGAACAAACACCTCTTTCCGTATCGCTATGACTACCGGGTTGAATGGCAGCGATTTACCCAGGCACTTTCATCTGCCGGGGATACGCTGGATCTTGGGCAATCGGTGATCAAGGCTCTAGCCGATCAGGTGGAAAGTTCGGGGGGGGTATTGTGGCTGAGAAACGACGAAGGCCAGTTTCGGATGCATGCGCGCCTGAACCATCCGGCGTCGGAGGCGGTCGAGGACGCGAAGAGTGGTCTATGTCGCTTCCTGGATGAACGGGAGTGGGTCATCAATCTGGAGGAGTTTCGCGGTACTACCGATCATTATGATGGTCTAAAACTGCCGCACTGGCTTTCGACACTACCCGATGCCTGGTTGGTCGTACCGCTCAAGTCGTCCGGAAATCTGATTGGATTCGTGGTGCTGAATACGCCGCGAACGGCATTCGAAGTCAACTGGGAGGTGCTCGATCTGCTCAAATCGGCCCAGCGCCAGGCGGCAAGTTATCTCGCGCAAATGCTTGCAGCGGAGGCGTTGCTGGAGTCGAGAAAGTTCGATTCGTTCAATCGCATGTCGGCCTTCGTGGTCCATGACCTCAAGAATCTGGTCGCCCAGCTATCCTTGATGTTGAAGAATGCCGAGCGTCATCGTAACAACCCGGCGTTCCAGGATGACATGATCGAGACTGTGGTCCATGTCGAGGCGCGGATGCGCACACTCATGAAGCAGTTGCAGGAGAAGACGTCGGCCGATCCGCGCAAGCCGGTGGATCTGATTGGCATGATCGAACGGATAGCCATGGGCAAGAGGCATCAACTGCCGCGGGTCGATGTCGTGCAGCCGCCCGGAACGCCATTGTTGGTGAATGCACACTCAGAACGCCTCGAGAGAATCATCGGTCATGTCGTGCAAAATGCCTTAGATGCCTGTAACGGGGATGGTAAGGTGGAGGTCCGTGTCGAACGATTGGCAGACGAGTCGGGGGCGGTAGTCGTTGAAGATTCGGGCAAAGGCATGTCGGAGACGTTCATGCGCGACCGGCTCTTCAAGCCGTTTCAAACCGATAAGATCAATGGCATGGGGATTGGGGTTTTCGAGACGCAGCAATACTTGAAGGAACTTGGTGGCTCGATCCGCTACGAAAGCGAAGTGGGCCGTGGAACCCGGGCAAGCATTCTCCTGCCCTTGGTCGGTGAGGCTGGCTGCGAAGAGCAAGCGCTTGATATCAAAGAAATACAATGAACGAGAAACGTCGTACGCTGATGATTGTGGAAGACGACCTAGCATTGCAGAAGCAGATGCGCTGGGCCTTTGACGACTACGAAACAATCGTGGCAAATGACCGCGAGAGTGCGATTACGCAGATTCGTCGTTTCGAGCCGGCAGTCGTTACGATGGATCTCGGCTTGCCGCCTGCACCTGACGATGTAACCGAAGGGTTCAGGCTTCTGTCCGAAATCCTCTCGCTTGCGCCCGATACCAAAGTCATCGTCCTGACCGGGCAGCATGACCGTGAGAATGCGGTGCGCGCGGTGTCTCTCGGAGCATACGATTTTTTCGGCAAACCGTTTGAACCCGAACTGCTTCTGCTCACCATCGATCGTGCTTTCAGGCTACACGATCTGCAACTCGAGAATCGGCAACTGCGACTGGAAAGTGAAGCTTCGCTGGCTGGCATCATTACACGCGACGTCGGGATGTTGAAGGTGTGCAGGACGGTTGAAAAAGTCGCGGGAGCGAACGCGACGGTCGCACTTTTCGGTGAGAGTGGTACTGGGAAAGAAGTGCTTGCGAGAGCCTTGCATGCGCGATCGTCCCGGGCGAAGGAACGTTTTATCGCAATAAACTGTGCGGCCATTCCCGATACGCTGCTCGAAAGCGAGTTGTTTGGATATGAGAAGGGCGCTTTTACCGGTGCGGTAAAGCAGACCCTGGGCAAGATCGAAACGGCTAATAAAGGCACGTTGTTTCTGGACGAGATCGGCGATTTGCCCCTGCCGCTGCAGGCGAAGCTCTTGCGCTTCCTGCAGGAACGCGTCATCGAGCGCATTGGCGGGCGCGACGAGATCCCGGTTGATGTGCGAATCGTATGCGCCACCCATCGAGACCTTCGAGAGCAGATCAAGGCCGGTCTGTTCAGGGAAGACCTATTTTACCGGCTGGCCGAGATCGTGATCGACATCCCGCCGCTCCGCGAGCGAGATGGAGATTCGGTTTTGCTGGCCCATGCTTTCGTGCACCGTTTCGCCAAGGAGAATGGCCGCGCAGCGCTGCATCTGAGCGAGAGCGCGCTGTCCGCACTCGAGGCGCATGTCTGGCCCGGGAACATCCGCGAACTGGAGAACTGTCTCAAGCGCGCCGTGATCATGGCCGATTCGAACACGATTTCGGCCGAAGACCTCGGCCTCGACGATGTCGGCACAAGCCTGGAGCATCTCAACCTGCGCATGGTTCGTGAAGATGCCGAGCGCAGGGCCGTGATTCGTGTGCTTGGCAGAACAAACAACAATATAGCGCGGGCGTCCGAGATTCTCGGGGTCAGTCGCCCGTCGCTCTACGACATGATGAACCGCTTTGGATTGAAGAAGGACAGCTGAAATGCGAAGAGATGAACGAGGTGCGCGGGGGCGCGGCGCCGGGCGCAGCGTGTTTGCGTTGGTGCTTTGTGCGGGATTGCTCGGAGGTTGCTCGGAGAGCCCCGAAGACATGCTCGCATCCGCACGTTCCTATCTCGCGAAGAATGATGAGAGCGCAGCGAGCATTCAGCTCAAGAATGCCCTGCAGAAAGACGGCAACATAGCCGAGGCGCGTTTCCTCCTCGGAACCATCAGCCTGAGCCGCGGTGACGTGGCTGCAGCGGTGCGGGACCTGCAGCGAGCACAGGAACTTGGCTATCCTGGCGGGCAGATAGCGCCTTACCTCGCGCGCGCCTTGGTGCTGAGCGGCTCGGCGGACAAGGTCATCGCCGATTTTAGCGCGATCAGGCTGGATGATCCGGCTGCTCAGGCTGAGGTGCTCAAGGCAGTGGGTGACGCGCACATGGTGAAATCCGAACGCGACAAGGCCCGCGCCCTGTACGAGGCGGCTTTGGTTTCGAACCCGGAGAACGCAAACGCTCGCCTGGGGCTCGCCTACACGATGGCGTACGGTGGCGAACTCGACGGAGCGCTGGCCGAAGCGGACAAGATCATCGCAGCGAATCCGAGGGCCGCCGAAGCGCATGCGCTGCGCGCAGAAATCTTGCTGAACGCGGGAAAAAGCGCCGATGCGCGGGCGGCGCTCGAGGCAGCGGTTGAGGCACAACCAAGAAACGCAAACTATCATTTTGCGTTGATATCACTCCTGTTGCGCGGCGACGATATCGACAGCGCGGAGAAGCGCCTGACTGCGATGAAAGCGGTTGCCCCGAAGAGTCCCTTGACCCAGTATCTGAGCGCGTTCGTTGATTTTCGCCGGGACCGCGTGACTGCCGCGCGCGAGTCGATCGATGCCGTACTGCGGACGCAACCCGAACATCTGCCTTCTCAATTGCTGGCTGGCAGTATCTACCTGAAGCTTGACCAGCATGTGATGGCGCAGCGTTACCTCGAATCGGTGCTGGCACGGGACCCGGGCCAGGCGCTGGCTAGGCGTCTTCTTGCTGCCTCGTTGCTATCGACCGGCGACGCAACCCGCGCGCGCGAGTTGGTGAAGCCCCTGACCGGGGGTGGTGCGGATGCGGCGACGATGACGCTGGCAGCGCAGATACACCTCGCGACTGGCGACTTCGATGCGGCATCCGATTTCTTCGCGCGTGCTGTCGATGCCAACCCGGATGACGTCGGGGCTCGCACCCGACTCGCGGTTGCCCGGATGGCCACCGGTGACACCGAGCGGGCGTTTTCGGACTTGGAGTCGGCGGCTGAGCTGGAAGGCAGCGAAGGCCAGCCCGAGCTTGCGATGGTGTTGGCACATTTGCGGCGGGGCGAGGTTGACGATGCGCTCAAGGCCCAGCAGCAGCTCGAGCTCAAGCAGCCGGGAAATCCACAAACCCATAACGTGAAAGGCGGCATTTTGCTGGCCAAGAAGGATCTCCCGGGTGCCCGGCTGGCGTTCGAAAGGGCGCTTGAGCTGGATCCAGGCTTCCTCTCCGCTGCAGTTAACCTTGCCCGGATAGATATCGCTGAGGATAAGGCCGATAGTGCCAAGAAGCGTTTCGAGCGTTTGATCGAAGTGCAACCCGCAAAAGTCGATGCGTATCTGTTGCTTGCCGAACTTCAGGCGCGCACCGGTGCATCCGCCAGCGACATTCAAGCGACGCTTGAGCGTGGCTTGAAGGCCAACCCGGCTTCGCTCTCCGTGAAGCTGGCCATGGCGCGTTTCCATGTGAGTCAGCGCGAAATCCCGAAGGCGTTGGCAATCGTCCAGGAAGTTGTCACTGCCAACCCCAATGATTCGCTGGCGCTTGGCATCCTGGCGGAGATTCAGCTCGAAGCGGGGGATCGACAGCAGGCGGCTGCATCCCTCAATCGTCTGATTGCGTTGCAACCCAGGGCACCTGAACCGCTGGTCGCTCTCGCCAACGTTCAGACTCTGGACGGTAATCGCTCGGGGGCGAGCCAGACTTTGCGACGCGCGTTGACGATCCAGCCCGATTTCCTGCCTGCTCAACAGCAGCTTGTCGCACTGCTCGCCCAAGATCGCAAGTTCAATGAAGCTATTGTCGTCGCCCGTGAGGTTCAGGCGCAGCGACCCGATGACGCACGGGGCTTTGCCATGGAGGGCGATTTGTCTCTGGCACAAGAAAAATGGGCAGAAGCTGCAAAGGCCTTTGAGACCGCGTTCAGCAAGGCACCCTCGGGCGAGCTCGCGGGGCGCCTGCATGCGGCCCGGTCGCGGGACGGCAAGGGTGCGATGGCTGACAAGGAGCTGGCACAGTGGATTGAAGCGAATCCGTCGGATGTCGTTGCGAGAGGGTATCGTGCCGAGCGTGCGATCGCCGAGCAGCGCCTTGAAGATGCGGAGAAGGATTATCGCGAGATCCTCACGGTCAATCCAGACAACGCGCTGACGCTGAACAATCTTGCCTGGGTTGCCGGGCAGCTTGGCAGGGCAGATGCCATCGAGCTGGCCGAGCGTGGCTTGAGCCTTGCGCCGGACAATGCGGCAGTTCTCGATACGCTGGGCGTGCTGCTGATGAAGAAGGGGGAACACGACCGGGGTTTGGCAATGCTCGAGCGAGCGGTTGAGTTGGCGCCGCGCAGTGGCGCCTTGAAGGTCAACCTGGTCAATGCCTACATTCAGTTGGGCAAGAAGGACCAGGCGCGCAGTAAACTTGACGAGCTACTCGCCGAAGCTCCCGCCGATAGCCCCTTGCACATCGAGGCGATGCGTCTGCGGCAGGGTTTGTGATTTTTTGAACGGGGTTGTTCTGGGATTGCAACCCGAATTTTGAATTGGCAAGGATTAATCAGATGACGACGATTGCAGTCATAGGGCTCGGCTATGTTGGATTGCCGCTTGCGGTCGAGTTTGGCAAGAAGTACCGGACGCTGGGCTTTGATCTTTCGGCCGAGAAAGTTGCGGCCTACAAGAATTTTGTGGATCCGACGGGCGAGGTTTCGAGCGAGGACTTGCGTGCGGCCACGCAACTCACCTGCCATACCGATCCGTCGGTTCTGGTTGAGGCCGACTTCATCGTCGTGGCCGTACCTACACCCGTCGGGGAAGCTCACCAGCCCGATTTCACACCGTTGGTAAAATCGTCGCAGACGGTTGGGCGCAACTTGAAACGGGGCGCAATCGTGGTGTATGAGTCGACCGTTTATCCCGGCGCGACCGAGGAAGTCTGCATTCCGATTCTCGAGCGTGAATCCGGCCTGAAGTGGAAGGAAGATTTCTTCGTCGGCTATTCCCCCGAGCGGATCAATCCGGGCGACAAGGAGCGTACGGTTACCAAGATCGTCAAGGTGGTTTCGGGCGATACATCCGAAACCTTGGCGAAAGTCCAGGAGATTTACGGCTCGGTGATCGTCGCCGGCGTGTATCCGGCAAGCTCGATCAAGGTCGCAGAGGCGGCCAAGGTGATCGAGAACACGCAACGTGATCTCAACATTGCGTTGATGAACGAGTTGTCGCTGATCTTCCACCGTATCGGTATCGATACGGTGGAAGTCCTCAAGGCTGCGGGCACCAAGTGGAATTTTCTGCCGTTCAGGCCGGGCCTGGTGGGCGGTCATTGCATTGGCGTGGATCCGTATTACCTCACCCACAAGGCAGAAATGCTTGGCTATCACCCCGAGGTGATCCTGGCGGGCCGGCGCATCAACGATGGCATGGGCAAGTTCATTGCCGAGCAAACGGTGAAGGAATTGATCCAGGCGGGGCATTCGATCAAAGGGTGCGATGTGATCGTACTGGGTCTGACTTTCAAGGAGAATTGCCCGGACTTGCGCAACAGTAAGGTGATCGATGTGATTCATGAGCTCGAAAGCTTCGGCTGCAAGGTGCACGTGCATGATCCGGTTGCCGAGCCGGCGGAGGCCGAGCACGAGTATGGTGTAAAGCTGCTCGCATGGGAGGCACTGCCGAAATCGCCTGCAATCGTGGCGGCCGTTTCACATCAGCATTACCTCGGACTGTCCACCGAGAAGTTGCTCGAGAAGTTGTCTGATTCGGGGGTGTTTGTCGACGTCAAGTCGTGCTTCGACCAGGCAGCGCTAGCGAAGGCTGGTGCAAAAGTATGGCGGCTGTGAGGCTGGTTCGCTCAGACTATGATGAACGGTGTCATGTTCGAAAAACCAGGGTACTGAGGTGAAGCGCTTAAAGTTCTCTCGAAAGCTGGGCTACGCCGGTGCCGCGTTGCTGCTCTCCGCCACGCTGCATGCCGCAGAGCAGGGGGCCGCGGCGAGGCCCGCCGAGTCGGTCGAGGAATATGCACGGCAACTCGCCGAGCGTGCGCTTGCGCATGAGCATGGTGAGGGGGTTGCGCGTGATCCCGGGCAAGCAGCGGCGCTCTATTGCGAAGCCGCGCGGCTGGGTGATGGCGGTGCAATGTATGCCCTGGGCTGGATGTATGCCAACGGGCGTGGTATCGACCGCAGTGACGCATTTGCGAGCGCTTTGTTCACGATGGCGGCCGAGCGTGGTGACGAGCAGGCGCGCAACATGTTGCGCTTTACCGGAGTGGAACTTGCACAAAAACCACCGTGCCTGGATACGCCACCGCCGTCGCTTGCCGACAGCGAGTGGAATCTCGAACACCGGATGCGAGGGCTCTCCAAGGACAGGCGCGAAATCGCGCAGATGGTCGTCGAGCTGGCCGGTCACTACCAGATCAGCCCGGGGTTCGCATTGGCGATCGCAGTCACCGAATCCGCGCTCAACCCAGGCGCGGTTTCGCCGAAGAATGCAATGGGGGTCATGCAGCTGATACCCGATACGGCGGCCCGCTTCAATGTGAGCAATGCATTTGATCCGCGCGAGAACATCAAGGGTGGCTTGGCCTATCTGCGCTGGCTGCTTGCCTACTTCGAGGGTGATCTGGTGCTTGCGGCGGCGGCGTACAACGCCGGCGAAGGTGCTGTCGATCGCTATCGTGGCATCCCGCCGTACAAGGAGACGCAGGCCTACGTTGAAAGAGTCATGCGCCAGGTCCAAAGGCGCCATCATCCGTTCGACAGCAAACTAGTTGAACCCAGCCCGGTATTCGTCGCAATGAGGCTCGCGGCGCAGCAGAAAGCCGACGAATGAGTGGCTGTGAGTGCCAGATTCGCGCCCGCAGGCGGATGTTGGGCGTGATGTTAGCCGGGGTGCTTGCCCTGGGGGTTCCTGCGGCTGCAATCGCCGACCTGCCTGCGACAGTGGTCCGAATCAAGCCATCCATCGTTGCGGTGGGCACTTTCCAGCGCACCCGCAATCCGTCCTTTGCCTTTCATGGAACCGGTTTTGCGGTTGGCAATGGGCGCTTGATCGCGACCAACGCTCATGTACTGCCCGAAAAGATCGCGACCGACAAATTCGAAACCCTCGCAATTGCAACGATCTCAGGCAACTCCGGCTCAGTCGAAGTCCGACCGGCCAAGCAGGTCGGACTCGACAAGGGCCGGGATCTCGCCGTTCTTGCGATAGAAGGAAACTCGATTCCGGTATTGAGTCTGGCCGAGCGGGGGCAAGTGAATGAAGGGCAGGAGGTTGCCTTTACCGGCTTCCCGATCGGAAACGCCCTCGGTTTCTTCCCTGTGACCCACCGCGGCATCATTTCGGCAATAACGCCTATCGGAATCCCGCAGAGCCGTGCTCGCGAACTCGATCCGGCGCTGATTCGGCGCCTTGCGAACGATCCTTTTCGGGTATATCAACTCGATGCGACTGCCTACCCGGGCAACAGCGGCAGCCCATTGTACGACCCGGTCACTGGTCAAGTGATCGGTATCGTGAACATGGTGTTTGTCAAATCAACCAAGGAAAGGGTTCTAAGTGACCCGTCGGGCATCAGTTATGCGATCCCGGTCGAGTACCTTGCAGCGATGATCGCCGGACTGCCCTGATTTGCGTGCGGCAATGATTCGAGTACTGCGGCAAGTGCGAGCCATGTGATAAACCCTTGTTGGAGCGAGTGACACAACAAAAAACCCGCAAAGCCTGTAGCTATGCGGGTTCTTGGCATTTGGTGAGACGTTGTAACACTTGTTTATTGGTCCCCTCGACAGGAATCGAACCTGTATCTGCCGCTTAGGAGGCGGCCGTTCTATCCATTGAACTACGAGGAGATGGGCTGTATCGCCGGTGATCGGCGCGCCGTATTGTATTTTAAATCAGTGTCTTGAGCAAACAACCCACGTTTGATCTTACAGTCCGGCGGGCGGCTTGCCCAATTGTGCTGCGGCGATGGTGCTATGGGCGCAGGCCGCGATTCTAGCCTCTTGAGCGATCGCCACCAAGCCTGTTTTAAGCGGCTGTGAGGAAAGTGTGCGTATTGCGTGTTCCAGGGCGTGTGAAACACTGTCCCAGAAAGCGATCGCGACATCGCTGCCGGGGCCACGCAGTCGGCGTCTCGGATGCTGGCCGTGCGTGGTGCGCCGCACAGTGCCCAATCTGCCTGCCGTGATAACAGCCCGGTAGAATCTCGCCTTGAACCTTTGATGATGCGAAACCTCGATGCCCATCTTGACCGTAGAAAATGCCTGCCTCGCCTTCGGGCACGTGGATCTGCTCGATCACTCGGATTTTCAACTCGATCAGGGTGAGCGCGTTGCGCTGATCGGGCGCAACGGTTCCGGTAAGTCCAGTCTGCTCAAGGCCATGGTCGGACTTGCCAGCCTGGATGATGGCTCGGTGTGGCGGCAGTCGGGCTTGAGGGTGGCCTACGTTCCGCAGGAGGCGGATTTCATCCTCGATCGGGATGTCTTCGCCACCGTCGCCGAAGGTCTGGGTGAGGTGGCGACCCTGCTGGTCGACTATCACGCCGCGATGGTCGCGGTCAGCGAGGCGGCCAACGAGTCGGCGCTGGCGCGACTTGACGCGTTGCAGCATGCGGTCGAGGCGGCCGACGCCTGGCGTCTGAACCAGCGTGTGGAGGAGGTTTTGCTGCGTCTCGGGATCGATGGCGGTGCGTCGGTTGCGAGCCTTTCGGGTGGCGGTATCAAGCGGGTGGCGCTCGCCCGCGCGCTGGTGTCGGATCCGGAGTTGTTGCTGCTCGACGAACCGACCAATCACCTCGATCTCGACGGCATCATCTGGCTCGAATCGATGATTCGCGACTTCCGCGGCGCGGTTGTCGTGATCACCCATGACCGGGTGTTTCTCGACGGCATCGCGACCCGGATCGTGGAGCTCGACCGGGGGCGGCTGGCCAGCTTTCCGGGGCGGTATGCCGATTATCAGCGGCGCAAGGCTGACGAGCTCGATGCCGAGGGAAAGGCTACCGCGCGATTCGACAAGCTGTTGGCGCAAGAAGAAGTTTGGATCCGCAAAGGCATCGAAGCCCGCAGGACGCGCAACGAAGGTCGCGTGCGCAGGCTCGAGGCTCTGCGCCGCGAGCGGGCGGCACGGCGCGATCGGCTTGGAGATGTACGGCTCGCGGTCGACCGGGGGGAACAGAGCGGGCAAATGGTGGCCGAACTGCAGTCGGTCGGCAAACGGTTCGGCGATCGGACGGTGGTACGCGATTTTTCGACCCGAATTCTGCGTGGTGACCGGGTCGGCCTGATCGGACCGAATGGCTCGGGCAAGACCACGCTCCTGAAGCTCATCCTCGGCGACCTCGAACCCGATTCCGGCATCGTCCGCCGCGGAACGCGCCAGACGGTCGCCTATTTCGACCAGCTGCGCGCCCAGCTCGACCCGGAGCTGCCCCTGACCCAGGTCATCAGCCCGGGCTCGGATTTCATCGAGATCGGCGGCGAGAAGAAGCACGTGATCGGCTACTTGGAGGATTTCCTGTTTGCGCCCGAGCGAGCGCGTTCGCCGGTCAAATCCTTATCCGGTGGGGAGCGCAATCGCCTGCTGCTGGCGCGGCTGTTCGCGCGCCCGGCGAATGTCATGGTGCTCGACGAACCGACCAACGATCTTGACATCGAGACGCTCGATCTGCTGGAGGCCTTGCTTGCCTCTTATGACGGCACCTTGTTCCTGGTCAGCCATGACCGTGCCTTTCTCGACAACGTCGTGACCCAGGTGATCGCCGCTGAGGGCGATGGTGATTGGGGCGAGTACGCCGGGGGCTATGCCGAGTGGCGTCGAGTGCAGGACGAACGTGCCGCCGGCCGCAAGCCGGTCGCGAACACCGCTGCCGCGGCGGCCAGGGGAGCGTCGGCAAAGCCGGCCAAGCTGTCATTCAACGAGAAGCGGGAGCTCGACGGCCTGCCGGATCTGATTGCGGCGCTCGAGGCCGAGCAGGCTGCGCTGCATGCGCGTCTTGCCGACCCGGCGCTGTATCAGCAGATGCCTGAAGAAGTTTCCCGCATCAGGCTTCGGCTCGACGCACTCGACGGCGAATTGCTTCACGCGATGGCGCGCTGGGAATTGCTCGAGACGCGCGCGGCCGGCCATTGACCGGCTTCAGGGCGTAAACGTTCCGGTCTGCCAGAGCCAGGCAGCGGTGGTCACCGCACCGAGGAATACCGCCGCATGGAGCGCAGCCCACCCGCGATAATGATGCGCGATCCGGTCGGGATCGAGGTCGGAGATGAGGTAGAGCCGCTTGGCCGGCTTGCGCATCACATGCAGCTCGGGCGTCTGGAGCATGCGTGCCTGCGCCTTCAAGACCTCGCGCCGGGCCTGGGCGCGCGCCAGCTCCCATTCGTTCAGATCGAGCGTGCCGTCCTCGTCCAGGTCGAAGCGGGCCAGTAGTTCCGCCGGTGAACGTTTCCACTCGGCGAGCAGTTCCCCAATCCGGGCATGGGTATCGAAATCGGGCTGGATGCTGCCAAGCGTTGCAAACTCGCCCAGCACGTAGATCCGGTCCGCCTCGATGATCGACCACTGCGTGCGGCGCAGGCCGCCCTCGGTGAACACGTCCTTGCGTCGTATCAGCATGTCCGCGCCGTCCGGATCGACCGCACATGTACCCGAGCCGTCATCAAGCAGGAACGACGCATCCGAACTGACCATGCCTGCGCGTTTCCACTTCCCGTCGCTGCCGCGCCGCTCGGTGACGACCTTGTACCAGAGCACCGGCAGGTGGTTCACCGGCGAGAGCAGGGGCGTGCCGTCCAGGCGGCGGCCCCGGCCACGCAGCTCGGCATAGCCTTGTGCGGCCGACGCGATGCGCGCGGTCGGGGTGTCGACAATGAGGCGCGCATGCCGGATCGAGCGTCCCCAGCCGTAAAGGCTGCTGGCGATCAACATTGCCAGCCCCGCCACGCTGCCCCAGCCATGGTCGTTCGCGATGACCAGTGCGAGACCGCACAGCTGGATCGCCGGCAGGGCAATGCCGAGGCTGTCGCGCTTGAGTCTGACGAGCATGGTGGTTCGAGCCCTGACCGGTGTGTCGTTCAGTTGCCCGAGAAGCGTGCCCTCAGATCAATGTTGGCCCGCTCGGCGCTCGAGAACACCAACAGCGCACCGCGCGCAAAACCGAACGTTCGCGCAACGATCAAGTCGGGAAACTGCTCGATCCGAATGTTGAGCATATTCACGGCCTCGTTGTACCACTCGCGCCGATCGGCGATCGCGTTCTCGAGTGCGGTGATGCGGGTCTGCAACTGCATGAAGTGCTCGTTGGCCTTGAGTTCGGGGTAGGCCTCGGCAAGCGCGAAAATCTGTCCCAGGCCGGCTCGCAGTGCGCCTTCGGCATGCCCGAGCCCGGGCAGATCCCGCGTTTCGCGCGCCTGCGAGACGCGTGCGCGCGCTTCGGTCACGCGCACCAGGGTTTCCTGCTCGAAGGCCTTGTAGTGCCGGCAAACCTCCACGAGCTTGGGTAATTCGTCATGCCGCTGCTTGAGTAGGACGTCGATGTTCGACCAGGCCTTGGCGACCGTGTGCTTGAGCCCCACCAAGCTGTTGTAGATCATCATCGCGTAAAGCAGCGCCAGGACCAATACGCCCAGCATGAGCGCAGCCGAGATCGTCATGTGTGTTCCTCGGGTCGGGTTTCGCCGCATCAGCATCATATACGCAATGTGCGTGCGTCTCGCGCCCGTGGGGTGGGCGGCCGCCGTCCGGCGTCGGGCGAATCAGGCTTCGTTCTTGGGGACGGCGCCTTGGGTTGGAGACATGAACCGTTGCATCTGCTCGGGCGGAGTGCCGAGACGCCTCAGCAGGGGTTCGCGGCCGATATGCAGCAGCCGCTCGATTGCGGCGATGTCGTCCGGTAGCGCCGGATCGTCCCAGCCGCGGGCGCGATGGCGGGCGAATTCGCTGGCAAGGCGCACGTTGCGAACCCGCGGGTTGTCCACGTGCTCTTCGTCCAGCAGTGCGGCCAACAGCGCCGGTAGCCGCCAGGCCTTGATCAAGCCGAGCTGGATCTCGCGCTCGGTGAATCCGAACACGACTTTTTGCGCCACCGAACTGCGCAGCCGGAGATCCATTTCCTGCATGTTGCGGATGCGCTGGGTCAGTTCCGGAGCGAAGGTCCAGCATGTGATTTCGGTCGTCTCGCGCAACAGCGCCGCGACCGTGATTTCGTCGACGTCGACATCGCGCCGCGCGATCGCCCAGTCGCGCGCGTACCGGGCGGCGCTGCGGGCGCGCCCGATCACCTTGAGTGCGCCGAGGAGCGCCCGTGGATGCCCGGACAGCCAGTCTTCCAGCGTCGGCACGTTCTCGAAGGTGCGCAGAAAGGGGCTGATGCCCATCATCATGATCACGCGATCGACGGTGGTGAGGTCGTGGTTTTGCGCCAGACTGCGATGCGTCTGCAAATGCACCAGCAGCTTTATCGTCATCAAGGGGTCGCCCATGACGATGCTCGCGATATGGCGACCATTGACCGATTCTTCCTGCTCGCGCAGCGACGCGAGCGCGCGTACCGTGTGGCGCAGTGCAGGGATATCCTGGCGCGAGAAGAAGGCGACGTATGCTTCGACCGAACCGAGAGGCGACTCGAGCATGTCCGGCATCGTGTTCAGCCTTTCAGACGACGGGCCGCGCCGGTGCTGTGCGACCCCCGAGACTTTGCCGGGTCCGGGCGCGGGATTTCGCTATAATCGTCGTCAAACCGATTGTCGCGATTCGGACGGGACGAGAACAACAAGGAGACTCGCACGTGAATGCCCCCTTCAAGGCGCTCTTGATCAACCAGGACGAAAATCGCAAGGTGAGCTCGAGCTTGGGTTCGATGACGGTGGATCAACTCGATGCCGGCGAAGTGCTGATCCGGGTTCATTATTCGAGCATCAACTACAAGGACGCACTCGCCGCGACCGGCGTCGGAAAGATCATACGCCGCTTTCCCTGCGTCGGCGGCATCGACATGTCGGGCGAGGTCATTGAGAGCGAGGATGCGAGGTTTCGTGCGGGCGACAAGGTCATCGCCACCAGTTTCGACATCGGTGTCGCACATCATGGCGGCTATGCGGAGTATGCGCGCGTGCCGGGCGCATGGGTCGTGCCCTTGCCCGAGGGGCTCGACCTGTTCGAGGCCATGGCGCTGGGCACCGCCGGTTTCACCGCGGCGCTGGGCATCGTGCGTATGGAAGACAACGGCCTGGCGCCGGCGGGCGGGCCGGTGGTCGTGACCGGGGCGACGGGCGGGGTGGGCGGGCTCGCGATCGACATGCTGTCGCGCCTCGGCTACCACACCGTGGCGCTGACCGGCAAGGCCGCCGAGGGGGACTATCTGAAGATGCTGGGGGCGAGCGATATCCGTCTGCGCTCGAGCATCGATTTCGACAAGGTTCGTCCGCTCGAGGCGGGCGAATGGGCCGGGGCGGTCGACAACGTGGGAGGGCAGGTCCTGCACTGGGTGCTGGCCTCGATGAAGCAGGCCGGCGTCGTTGCCAGCATCGGCAACGCGGCCAGTTTCAATATCGCCACCAGCGTGTTTCCGTTCATCCTGCGGGGTGTGAGTCTCCTCGGGATCGATTCCGGCTACATGGGCTTTCCGACCCGGCAGCGGGTGTGGGACCGGCTTGCCACCGACCTCAAGCCGCGCCATCTCGCCGCGGTGACCCGCACGATCCCGTTCGACGAATTGCCGGGGGCATTCGATGCGTTCATCCAGGGCACGGTGAAGGGCCGCACCGTCGTGCGGATCGCCGCCTGATTTGCCGATCGCCGCGAACATGACCGAAGAGGCGCCGCGCCCCATTCCGAAGGTGCTGATCATTGATGATTCGCGCATGGTGCGTGCGTCGATCATCAAGCACATCCGCGGGCGCTTCGAGTTCCGTGAAGAGGCGGACGGCGAGGCGGGTTGGCAGGCGCTCGTCGTCGACCCGTCGGTCGAGGTGGTGCTGACCGACATCGGCATGCCGCAGCTCGACGGCTACGGCTTGCTCGAGCGCATTCGCAGTTCCAAGCTGCCGCGGCTGCAGCATATTCCGGTGATCGTGATTTCGGGCGACGAAGACGATGCGGCGCGCGAGAAGGCACGCCTGCTCGGCGCCGACGACTTCATCACCAAGGGCATCAGTACCACCGAGTTGCTGGCGCGTCTCGATTCGATGTCGCGCCTGGCCCAGACCCGCCGCGATCTCGAAGAGAGCCGCGCGGCGCTGGCCCAGCAGCAGGGCATGGACGCGATCACCTCGATGGTGACCGAGTCGCAGCTCAACTGGCAGGGGGCGCAGGCGCTCTGGGACGCGCGCCAGTCCGACGGCGGCATCTCGGCCATGGTCATCGATATCGATCGCTTTGACGACATCGTGGCGCGTCACGGCATCAAGGTGGCCGAACTGGTCGCACGCAAGCTCTCGCGCATTCTCACCGCCAAGGTTCGCCAGGAGGATGCCGTGGCGCAACTCGGTCCGGGGCGTTTCGCCGTCCTGTCGCCGGTGTCCGACGCCCTGAGCTGCTGTGCCTTCGCGCTGCGGCTGCAAAAGGCGATCCGCAAGCTGGTGATGACGTACCGCGAGGACCGGATCCGGATCTCGGTTTCGGCCGGCGTCGCGAGTTCCGGTTCCGATTCGGCGCAGACGGTCAACCACCTGATCGGCGTCGCCGTTCAGCGTGTTGCCGAAGGGGCGCGGGCAGGGGGCGGACGTGTCGTCGGCGACAACGGCGAGGTGAACGATGACGAGGTCGAACGTGCGCTCAGGCAGTCGCTCAGTATCGACCAGATGCTGTTGCGCCTCGCGATGGGCGACGCGACCGAAGCGCGCGGACAATTGCCGGAGATCCTTGCTCGGCTGATGCCCCTGCTCGAGCTGATCGAGTCGGAATTGTGCTGCGGCATACCCGTCGCTGCCTTGGCATCCATCAAGACGGACCCGCATGTGCGCGGAGATGACAAGAGGGAGGCATGATCTCCCCGACTGCAGTAGAGTGGCAACAAGAACAGGGGGGCGCCGGCCGATGCCGGTGCGCACGGTTCACCCCGTAGGTGTGACAGCAATACACTAGGGAACATAAAAGGGAGAGGAAAGTATGTCCAAGTACACAGAGTTTCATCGCCGTTCCATTGAAGATCGCGACGCCTTCTGGGCGGAGCAAGGCAAGCTGGTGCATTGGAACAAGCCTGCCGAGAAGATCTGCGATTTTTCCAGGCCGCCGTTCGTCAAATGGTTCAAGGGGGGCGAGACCAACCTGTGCTACAACGCGGTCGATCGGCATGCCGCCAAGCGGCCCGACGACAACGCGCTGATCTACATATCCACCGAGACCAACGAAGAGAAGGTTTATTCGTTTGCCGAGCTGCAGCGTGAAGTGGAGCGCATGGCGGCGATCTACCAGGACCTCGGCGTCAAGCGCGGGGACCGCGTGCTGATCTATATGCCGATGATCGCCGAGGCATGTTTCGCGATGCTTGCGTGCGCGCGCATCGGTGCGATTCATTCGGTCGTGTTCGGCGGCTTCGCGGCCGGTTCGCTCGCGACGCGCATCGACGATGCCAAGCCGGTGCTGATGGTCAGCTCCGATGCCGGCATGCGCAATGGCAAGCCGGTGCCCTACAAGCACCTGGTCGATGAGGCATGCAAGCTCGCCGAATTCCCGCCGGCCAAGGTCCTGATCATCGACCGTGGCCTGGACAAGGGCTTCCCGCGCGTCGAGGGTCGCGATGTCGACTATGCCGAGTTGCGGACCAAACACCTTGACGCCGCCGTCCCGGTTACCTGGCTCGAGTCCTCGGAGCCGAGCTACATCCTGTATACCTCGGGCACGACCGGCAAGCCCAAGGGCGTGCAGCGCGACACCGGCGGTTATTCGGTTGCCCTGGCGGCTTCGATGAAGAACATCTTCACCGGCGGCGAGGGCGAGACCATGTTCTCGACCTCGGACATCGGCTGGGTGGTCGGCCATAGCTACATCATCTACGGCCCCCTGCTTGCGGGTATGGCGACCATCATGTACGAGGGGACGCCGTTGCGGCCCGATGCCGGTATCTGGTGGCAGATCGTCGAGAAGTACAAGGTCACGGTCATGTTCTCGGCGCCGACGGCGGTGCGCGTGCTGAAGAAACAGGATCCGGCCTTCCTCAAGAAGCACGATCTTTCGTCGCTCAAGGCCTTGTTCCTGGCGGGGGAGCCGCTCGACGAGACTTCCCACCAGTGGATCATGGAAGAACTTGGCATTCCGGTCATCGACAACTACTGGCAGACCGAGACCGGCTGGCCGATGCTGGCGGTCTGCCGCGGGGTCGAGGACAGCAAGATCAAGCTCGGCTCGCCCGCGTTCCCGGTCTATGGCTTCGATCTGCGCATCTATCGTGAAGACGGCACGGAGTGCGGTGCCAACGAGAAGGGTATCGTCGGGATCGTGCCGCCGCTGCCGCCGGGCTGCCTGTCGACGGTGTGGGGCCAGGACGATCGTTTCGTCTCGACCTATTTCAGCCTGTTTACCGATCCGGTGGTGTATTCGTCCTCGGACTGGGGCATCAAGGACGAGAATGGCTACCACACCATCCTCGGGCGCATGGACGATGTCATCAACGTCGCCGGTCACCGTCTTGGCACGCGTGAAATCGAAGAGGCGGTGCAAACCCATCCCGCCATCGCTGAGGTCGCGGTCGTCGGGGTCCATGACGAGCTCAAGGGCCAGATGCCGATGGCCTTCGCCGTGGTCAAGGATGCGAGCACCGTGGATACGGCCGAGAAGCGCGCGGTACTCGAGAAGGAGGTGATGAAGAAGGTCGACGAGAGCCTGGGTGCGATCGCCCGCCCGGGTCGGGTGCTGTTCATCAACGGCTTGCCCAAGACCCGCTCGGGCAAGATGCTGCGCCGTTCCATCCAGGCGCTGGCCGAAGGGCGCGATGCGGGTGATCTGACCACGATCGACGATCCGAGCACGCTCGACCAGATCAAGGCGGCACTCGCGAAGTAAGCTGGTGTCGTCCCGGGTGCGGGAGTCTCCGTGCCCGGGCGCTGTCTTGCCAAAAAAGGCCGCCGATTCAGGCGGCCTTTCTGTATTTTCCGTAGCTGCGGTTCAGACGTTCGCGATACGTGAGTTGGCGAGCGAGAGCCGGGTCGATAGCACTTCGAGGAACGCCTTGTAGAAGTGCATCCGACAGGTGTCGGAGGCGCGTTGCAGGGTCTTCGCTCCGATGCGCACGACGCTCACGTCGGTCACGGCCTCGACCGACGCCGAACGCACACCGCCGCCGGCGGAGAAAAGCGCCATCTCGCCGAAGCAATCGCCGGGGGTCAGCAGATTGAGGAGCTTGCCGCGCTTCTTCACCCGGGCTTCGCCCGCAGCCAGGAAGCAGAAGTGATCGCCGGCCTCGCCTTCCTTCATGATCACCGCGCCCGGCTGTTCACGGTGCCATTTCGAGAAACCCACGACTTCCCAGATCTCGACGTCGGAAAACTCACGAAAGAACCCGAGCTCACGCAGGGTCTGGAATTTTTCGGTATCGGCGATCGAGGTGGTGTCGAGATTGAGCATGCGGCTGCGAAACGCGCGTGCCAGATCTTGTGAGAACTCGGACCAGTCCTGGTAGCGGCGGTCGAGGTCGCGCTCCATGGCGCGCCTCACGATCGCATCGAGTGCCGGCGGCACGCCGACGCGCAGTTCCGAGGGGGCCGGCGCGATCTCGTGCGCGATCTTGTAGATCAAGCTGTAATTGTTGTCGCTCTCGAACGGCAGGCGTCCGGTGAGTAGCTGATACATCACCACGCCCAGTGAATAGATGTCGGTGCGCTGGTCGACCGGCATCTCGCGCACTTGCTGCGGCGACATGTAGGCGGGCGAGCCGACACCGGCAACCTGGGTCGTGTCGCTTGCGGTCTGGAAGGCGGCGCCGAAATCCGAAAGCTTGATGTCCTGTCCGTCGGGCGACGCGAGCAGGATGTTGGCGGGCTTGATGTCGCGATGGGTGATGCCGTGGTGAAACGCGTAGTCGAGGGCGCGCGTACACTTGAAAATGATCTCGACCAGGCGCTCGAACGGCAGCAGCCGATCGGGCGAGGCAAATCGCTCCAGCGTGCCGCCGGGAACGTATTCCATCACCACGAAAGCTTCGTCCTGATCCACCGACGCGTCGAAAATCTGCACGATGTGCGGGTGGTTGAGCTTGCCCGCCAGCGATGCTTCGTTCATGAGCAGATGGCGATAGAGCTGCCCGCGGTCGCGGTCGCGCAGCATTTCGGGGTGGAGTTGCTTGAGCGCGACCTCGCGACGTGTAAATGGGTCGTAGGCAAGGTATACGAGACTCGTCGCCCCTTCGCCGATCAGGCGCCGGATCTCGTACTTGCCGATCTTGGTCGCGGGGGCGCTCACGCAGATCGTCCCGCGCTAGGCCAGCGACCGGCGCGCATGCCCGATCGCGGCGCGCACCGCGGCGGGTGCGGTGCCGCCGGCATGGGCGCGCGATTCGAGCGAGCCCTCGACCGTGAGCACGGCAAAGACGTCGTCGCCGATGAGGTTCGAAAACGCCTGCAGCTCGGCGAGACTGAAATCCGGCAGATCGCAACCGCGCGACTCCGCCGCGCGCACCGCCAGCGCGACGGCTTCATGCGCATCGCGAAACGGCAGGCCCTTCTTCACCAGGTAGTCCGCGAGATCGGTCGCGGTGGCGTAACCCTGCTTGAGCGCGGCGCGCATCGCGTCGGGCTTGACCCGGATGCCGGTGATCATGTCGGCGTAGATGCGCAGGGTGTCGATGACCGTATCGGCGGTATCGAACAGCGGCTCCTTGTCTTCCTGGTTGTCCTTGTTGTAGGCGAGCGGCTGGCCCTTCATCAGTGTCAGCAGCGCGATGAGGCTGCCGTTGACGCGCCCGGTCTTGCCGCGCACCAGTTCGGGAACATCGGGGTTTTTCTTCTGCGGCATGATGCTGGAACCGGTGCAGAATCGGTCGGCGAGGTCGATGAAGCCGAAACGCGGGCTCATCCACAGGATCAGTTCTTCGGACAGGCGCGACAAATGCATCATCAGCAGCGACGCCGCCGCGCAGAACTCGATCGCGAAATCGCGATCGCTGACCGCGTCGAGCGAGTTGGCACAGATCTCCTCGAACCCGAGCTCGCGCGCCACGAAGGCCCGGTCGATCGGATAGCTGGTGCCGGCCAGCGCGGCGCTGCCCAGCGGCAGCCGGTTCACGCGCCGGCGCGCATCCTGAAAACGTTCGGCGTCGCGCCGGGTCATCTCGAAATAGGCCATCAGGTGATGGCCGAAGGTGACCGGCTGGGCGACCTGCAGATGGGTGAAGCCGGGCATCGGGGTTGCAGCGTGCGCTTCCGCGACATCGAGGAGGTTCTTCTGGAATTCGCCGATCAGGGCGACAATCTGGTCGATCGCGTCGCGCAGCCAGAGGCGGATGTCGGTCGCGACCTGATCGTTGCGGCTGCGGCCGGTGTGCAGGCGTTTGCCGGCGTCTCCCACCAGCGCGGTCAAGCGTTTTTCGATATTGAGGTGTACGTCTTCGTCGTCGAGGCTCCAGCCGAACTCGCCGCGTTCGATCTCGTCCAGAATCCGGCTCAGGCCCGATTCGATGCTGGCCAGATCCTGGGCCGAGATGATGCCCTGGGCGGTGAGCATCCGCGCGTGCGCGCGCGAACCCCGGATGTCCTGGGTCGCCATGCGCCGATCGAAGAAGACCGAGGCGGTATAGCGCTTGACCAAGTCGGAAACCGGCTCCGAAAAGCGTCCGGACCAGGTCTTGGCGGATTGCGGTGTTGAAGTGTCTGTCATAATGGCGTAATGCGAACCGATGGCAGCAGCGCCGCAAGGCGCGCGCTTTGGGTGAAGTCGAGTCGAATGGAAAGTATAAAGCAAAAGCTTGATCGGACTGGACCGCAACGGCTGCTTCCGGACTTTCGCAATCTGGGCGTGGTCTTGCGCGTTCTGGTGCTGGTGAATCTGCTTGGTCTTGCCACCGTGCTCGTCCAGCATTCGACCATGGCCGGCCTGGGCGACGCACTGCTGCGCATGGCCGGGGGGCTCGAACTGCCCTTGTTCGTTGCGATCCTGATTCTCTACCTGCTGCAGCCATGGCTGGCACGCCTGTCTTGTTGGCTGTGGCGACTGCTGCTGCTGGTGATCGTGACGGGTGTCGTGGTCGTCGTCACCGTGCTGGGCAGTGGCGAGCAGGCGGCGTGGCGTGCCATCGCATGGGGCCTCGCGGCCTGCGTCGTGTGCATGGCCTATCTCGACTGCCGCAGCCAGCGCTTCTCACCCGCGCTCACCGAGGCGCGTCTGATGGCGCTCACTGCTCGGATTCGTCCGCATTTCTTTTTCAATGCGCTCAATGGCGTGCTTGGCGTGATTCGCTCGGACCCGCGTCGAGCGGAGCGCACGCTCGAAGAACTGGCCGAACTGTTTCGCGTGCTGATGCGCGACAATCGCAATCTGGTGCCGCTGGCCGACGAAATCCGCCTGTGCGAACGCTACATCGAGGTGGAGCAGTTGCGTCTCGGGGACCGCCTGCAGGTTGCCTGGCTGCTCGACGGCTGCCCGCGCGATGCGCTGGTGCCGCCGCTGATGCTCCAGCCCCTGCTCGAGAACGCCGTCTATCACGGTGTGGAGCCAGCGAGCGGGCCGGCCGAGCTCGTGGTGCGGGCGCGCAAGCGCGGGGGCGAGATCTGGCTGGAAGTGGAGAACCCGATGGGCGACGACGATCAGCGGCACCATGTCGGCAATCGCATGGCCATGGCCAATATCCGCGAGCGCCTGATGCTTTTCTTCGATCTCGACGCAAGACTGGAAAAGGATGTGCGCGCAGGCCGCTACCGCGTCACCATCCGCCTGCCGTACAGGAGCACGCAAAGATGACCGAAGCCCCGCTGCGTGTGCTGATCGTCGATGACGAGGCCCCGGCCCGGATGCGCCTGCGAGATCTGCTGGGCGACATCGTCGCGACGCAGCCCACCGAATTGGTCGGCATGGCATCGAACGGAGTCGAGGCGCTGCGCATGCTCGACGCGGCCGGGGCCGACGTGGTGCTGGCCGATATCCGCATGCCGGTCATGGATGGGGTCGAGCTTGCTCGCCATCTGGCGCGCCTCGAACGTCCGCCGGCATTGATCTTCACGACGGCCTACGATGAATATGCGGTCTCCGCGTTCGAGCTTGCCGCGGCCGACTATCTCTTGAAACCGGTACGTGCCGAACGCCTGGCCGAAGCGCTCGGGCGTGCCCGCAAGCGCATGCCGGTCGATGATCAAGGGTTGTCGGCGTTGGCGCCGGGCGCGCGCCGGCATTTCAGTGTGACCGAGCGGGGGCGCATCCTGCTGGTGCCGGTCGCCGACGTGTTGTTTCTCAGGGCCGAGCAGAAGTACGTCAGCGCGATCACCTGCGCGCGCGAGTTCCTGCTCGACGAGTCGCTGGTTCAGATCGAACAGGAGTTTCCCGATCGCTTCGTGCGCATTCACCGGAACTGTCTCGTCGCGCGCGCGACGGTTGCCGGCGTGGAGCGCAGCCCCGACGAGGACGGCGAGGGCCACTGGAGCATCGTCGTCAAGGGTACGAACGAGCGCCTGCCGGTGAGCCGCCGCCAATGGCCGGCGGTGCGGCAGGCGCTTCGCCTTTAGCGTTTCAGCCGCTGTTGCGCAGACCGGCCGCAATTCCGTTGATCGAGATATGGATGCCCAGGCGAATCCGGGCATCGTCGTGCTTGTCGCGGTGGCGATGCAGCAGTTCGACCTGGACATGGTTGAGCGGGTCGAGGTAGGGAAAGCGGTTGCGGATCGAGCGCTTGAGCGCGGGGTTGCCGTCGAGCAGCTCGGCCTGGCCGGTGATGGCCAGCAACACCTTGTGGGTGTCGTGCCACTCCGCCCGGATGCGGTTGAATATCGTGTCGCGCAGGGCGTCGTCCTTGACCAGGTTCGCATAGCGCGAGGCGATGGCGAGGTCTGACTTGGCCAGCACCATGTCCATGTTGGATAGCAGTGTCGCGAAGAACGACCACTCCTTGTGCATGCGCTGCAGGCGGGTGAGTCCGTCGTCGGGGTTGGCCGCCAGCCAAGTGTTTACGGCGGTGCCGAAACCGTACCAGCCGGGCAGCATCAGCCGGCACTGCGACCAGCTGAAAACCCACGGAATCGCGCGCAGGTCCTCGATGCGCGTGCCCTTCTTGCGCGATGCTGGGCGCGAGCCGATGTTGAGTTCGGCGATTTCCGAGATCACCGTGGATTCCCAGAAGTACTGTTCGAATCCATCGGTTTCATACACCAGGCCACGGTAGGCGCCGTAGGCCGAGTCCGACAGCGTCTGCATCGCGTCCAGAAAGGCGGGGTCGGGCGCGGTAGCCTGGCCGGCCAGCAGGCTCGCCTCCAGCGTCGCGGCCACCAGCACTTCGAGGTTGCGTCGTCCGACTTCGGGGTTGGCATACTTCGCGGCGATCACCTCGCCTTGTTCGGTGAGCCGGATCCGCCCTTGCACGGCACCGCCGGGTTGGGCCAGGATCGCCTGATAGCTGGGTCCGCCGCCACGCCCGACCGAGCCCCCGCGGCCGTGGAACAGGCGGATATGCACGCGATGGCGGGCAAACACCTCGACCAGGCCGATCTCGGCCTTATAGAGCGACCAGCCCGAGGTCAGGAAGCCGCCGTCCTTGTTGCTGTCCGAGTAACCCAGCATCACCTCCTGGACCTGCTGCCGCGACTCGAGCAGGCGCATGTACAGCGGGATCGAGAACAGCTGCTGCATGACCTCGGGGGCGTTCTCGAGATCCTCGATGGTTTCGAACAAGGGGATGATGTTCGCGTCGAGCGCTTCTTCGCGCGGCCGCAGCAGGCCCGCTTCCTTCATCAGCAGCGCGAGTTCCAGCATGTCCGAGGCCGAATCGGTCTTCGAGATGATGATGTTCTGCAGTACGGCCGGACCTAAGCGCTGATGCGCGGCCCGGGCAGCGCGGAAGATGCGCAGCTCGCCCTCGGTCTCTTCCGAGTACCGCACATGGGGCGAGGTGAGCGGCCGCGCCGATCCGAGTTCCTCGACCAACAGTTCCACCCGCCCGCTTTCGCCGAGGGCGCGGTAGTCGAGCTGCGGCCGTGCCACCGCCAGCAGTTCGGCCACCACGCGTTCATGGACATCCGAGTTCTGGCGCAGATCGACCGGTGCAAGATGAAAGCCGAAGATCCGCACCGCGCGCCGCAGCAGGCGCAGGCGCCCGCGCGCCAGCGCGGCCGAGCCGTTCGCGACCAGCGAGCGGTGAATGATGTCGAGATCCTCGGCCAGTTCGGCCGGTGTGCGATAGGGCGCGGCGCTGGCCACCGAATGGCGCGGCGGCTCGGTGCCCAGCAGCCACTGATAGGTTCCCGCGAGCCGGGCGTAGATGCCGGTGAGGGCCCGCCGATAGGGTTCGTCGTCGCGGTGGGGGGACTGGTCGGGCGAATGGCCGGCCAGGCGCAGCAGCGCGTCGGACGCGCTGATCAGACCGATCGAGAGCGACAGCCGCGCACCGAGGGCATGCAACTCGTCCAGATAGAAGCCGAGTGCCACCGCCGCCTGCATCGAAAGGGTGCGCTCGAGCACCTCGGCGGTGACGAACGGATTGCCGTCGCGATCGCCCCCGATCCAGCTCCCGACCTGGATGAACGCCGGTAACTCGAGTGCGCCGAGTGTCGGGTCGAGACCCGCGAGCTGGTCTTCGACGTGGGCGAACAGTTTCGGCAACTGGCGCAGGAAGGTGGTTTCGAAGTACGACAGGCCGTTTGCGACCTCGTCTCCGACCGACAGCTTGGCCGGCCGCAACATGCGCGTCTGCCACAGGGTCAGCACCGCGCGGCGCAGGGCCTCGTCGCTGTCGGCCAACTCGTCGGGGGTGAGTTCGAGGCGGTCGCGCTCGTCCAGCAGGTGTGCGATGTCGGCCTGGCAGTTCAGGATGCTCTTGCGCTGAACCTCGGTCGGGTGGGCGGTGAGCACCGGCGAGATCAGTGCCTTGTCGAAGAATTCGGCAAGGCCGGCGGGGCTGACCCCGGCGTCGCGGGCATCGCTGAAAGCGCGTGCGAGACTGCCCGCGCGCGGTGGCGTGCCTGCGATCTGGTGGGCACGATTGCGGCGAATGTGGTGCTGGTCTTCGGCGATGTTGGCCAGATGCGAGAAGTAGCTGAAAGCCCGGACGACCTGGATCGTCTGCTCGCGTGACAGCGCGTCGAGCAGGCCCTCGAGCTCGCGGCGTGCCGTAAGGTCGTCATCGCGCCGGAAACGTACCGAGGTCTGGCGAATGCGCTCGATCAGATCGAAGCTCGCCTCGCCCTGTTGATCGCGAACGGTATCGCCGAGCATCCGCCCGAGCATCCGGATGTCCGCGCGCAACGGTTCGTCCTTGTCCTGCGTCATTTTCTTGCTCATGGTTCTCGCGTATCAATGGTGTGTTGGGGGCGTTGGCACCGGGCCCGGCCCGGTCATCAACCTGGCGCCAAAACCTAGCATCAATCGTGCCGATTGCACCGGCGTTCGTCGTATATCGACGCTTTCCGGCGCGAGGCGTTGGAGCACGATACCGTGGGCGGGCGCGTGCGTGTTGCCGGCGATATATTGCGCCCATGCTAGAATCGAGCGCGTCATCGGCACCTGCCGGGATGTTGCGCCACAGCATAAAAGAACCTCTTTTCGTGATGAGTCCCTTGCCCGTGATCCAGTCGAATCCTGTCGTCAGCATGCCCGAACGCATCGTCATCGCAACCCGCGAGAGTCGCTTGGCGCTCTGGCAGGCCGAGCATGTCAAAGCCAGACTCGAGGCGCTGTACCCGGCCTGTAGGGTCGAACTGCTCGGCATGACCACGCGCGGCGACCAGATCCTCGATCGCCCGCTCGCGAAGGTCGGGGGAAAGGGCTTGTTCGTCAAGGAACTCGAGGCGGCGCTGCTCGACGGGCGCGCAGACATCGCGGTGCATTCGATGAAGGACGTCCCCATGACGCTTGCGCCCGAGTTTCGGCTGGCGTCGATCTCGGCACGCGAGGAGCCCTTCGACGCCTTCGTTTCGAATCGCTACGACAGCCTCGAGGACATGCCGCCCGGCGCGGTCGTCGGGACCTCGTCGCTGCGGCGCGAGTCGCAATTGCATATCCGTTTCCCCTATCTTGGCGTCACCAGCCTGCGCGGCAACCTCGACACCCGGCTGCGCAAGCTCGACGAGGGGCAATACGACGCGATCATCCTCGCCGCCGCCGGGCTGAAGCGGCTCGGGCTGGGCGACCGGATACGCGGTGTCTTGCCGGCCGAGGTCTCGCTGCCCGCCGCGGGCCAGGGGGCGCTCGGTATCGAGTGCCTGGCCGGGCGTGACGATCTGGTGCATTGGTTGCAGCCTTTGCATGACGTCGAGTCGGCCGGCTGTGTGACTGCCGAGCGCGCGTTGTCGCGCGCGTTGGCCGGGAGTTGCGAGGTCCCGCTGGGCGCCTTCGGGGAATGCCAGGCGGGCCGTATCCGGTTGCGTGGTTTCGTCGCGCTGCCGGACGGCAGCCGCATGGTGCAGGCCGAATGCGAAGGGCCGCTCGAGGATGCCGAGCATATCGGCCTGGCGCTCGCCGATGCCTTGCGCGCGCAGGGTGCGGTTGAAATCCTGGCCGAGATCGGCTAGGGCCGATTGCGATGAGTGCGTGCGCCGCCGCCCCGTCCAGCCTCGCGGGCAAGCGTGTTCTGGTCACCCGGCCCGCGGCGCAATCGCAAGCCTTGTGCGCGGCGATTCGCGCGCGCGGCGGAGTGCCCGAGTGTTTTCCCCTGATCGAGATCGGTCCCTGTGAGGACCAGGCTGCGTTCATCGATGTGAGTGCGCGTCTCGATGCTTTCGATCTGGCTTTTTTCGTCAGCGCGAACGCGGTCGAGCATGCCCTCACGTTTTTGCTCGCGCGGCGCGAATGGCCTTCCGGATTGGCCGTGGCGACGGTCGGAAAGGGCAGCGAGCGCTGCCTGAAGCGTTTCGGCTTCGATCGCGTGATCGCACCCGGGCAAGGTTTCGACAGTGAGGCAGTGCTGGCGCTGCCGGAGTTTGCGCCTGCGTCGGTGTACGGCCGGCGCGTGATCGTCTTTCGCGGCAACGGCGGGCGCGAGCACCTTGGCGAGGTGCTGCGCGAACGCGGCGCCCGCGTCGAGCATGTCGTGTGCTATCAACGCAAGTTTCCGAGCGGAGATCCGCGTGCGCTGGTGGCAATGGCCGCGGCCGGAATGCTCGATGCCATTACCCTGACCAGCAGCGAAGGTTTGCGGAATTTCGTTTTGCTGCTCGGCCCGGAAGGCATCGGGAGCCTGTGCCATGTTCCGGTTTTTGCTGCGCATCACCGGATAGCGGCGTTGGCGCAGGAGGCAGGATTCGAGTCGGTGTTCGACACCGGCCCGGGGGACGAGGGGCTGGTCCACGCTCTCGAGTCGCAACTTTCAACCACTTCCGGTTAAACTCGTGCACATGAAAAAAGAGAAACCCGCGCTCACTCAGCCTCCGCTTTCCGGCAAGCCCGACAAGGCGTCCGAGGCTGGCGACATGCCCGCCACACCCGAGGTGGTCGGTCTTTCGAAGGACGTCGAGGCCAACGCCGAACCCGGGCCGGCCGAGGTTGGCAAGCCTGGCGAAGGCAAGGAGGGAGAATCGCCGGAGCCTGCTGCCGAGGTGCGCGAGGAGGGGGCGGTTTCGCCCGAGCGCGCCGACAAGGCGCCTGCCGAGGCGGGGCCCGAGGCGTCTCCGCCGACTTCCGCGCCACTGCAGCCGGTCGGCGCGGCGCCGAGCCGCGTGCCGCTGGTACTCTCCGGTGCCGCATTGGTCGTCGCGGCGCTGAGTGGTTGGCAGGTTTGGGAGCAGCGTCTCGTAGCCAAGGAACTGCGCGGTGAACTGGCGCAACGCCTGACCGGGGCCGATGTCATGGTCGCCGAAGTACGCGCGCTGGCGCGCCAGAACCAGGAGACGGCGGCTGCGATCCAGGGGCGGCTGGGCGGGTTCGATGCCAAGCTGGCCGCGACCGAGGGTCAGGCCGCCGCGCTCGAGGCCCTGTACCTCGAGTATTCGCGTTCGCGCAGCGACCAGGTGCTGGCCGAAGTCGAGCAAGCCATCAACATCGCCGCCCAGCAGCTTCAACTGGCCGGGAATTTCGAGGCGGCGCTGATCGCCCTCGAAGGTGCCGATGCGCGCCTGGCCATGCCCGATCAGGCGCATCTGCAAGCCCTCCGCCGTGCGTTGATCAAGGATCTGGATACCGTCCGTGCGCATCCGCGGGTGGATGTATCCGGCTTGGCGCTGAGGCTCGAGATTCTCCTGGCCAAGGTCGATACGCTGCCGCTCGCCTACGAGTTCTCGCTGAGCGAGAGCGCTGCGATCGGCAAACCGGCCGAACCGGTCGTGACCGATGCCGAGGCGGGTGTGGTGGAGCAGGCGACCGGTTACATGCGCGCGCTGGCGGCCGACATGTGGGACGAGGTACGGCGCATGATCAGGCTCGAACGGCTGGATCATGTCGATCCGGCCCTGCTCGCGCCGGCACAAAGCACCTTCCTGCGCGAGAACGTCAAGATTCGCCTGCTGACCGCGCGCCTGGCGCTGCTGGCCCGGGACGGGCGTACTTTCAGCGCCGATCTCGCACAGGCGCGCGCCTGGATCGAGCGTTATTTCGATACGCGTGAGGAAGAGGTCGTGCGCGCGATCGCAGACCTGACCGAGCTCGAGAAACAGTCGATCAGCGCGCAGCCGCCGACGCTGGAGGATACGTTTGCCGCGTTGCGCATCGTGCAGGCCAGGACGCCGGCCATCAGGCCGGGAGCGCCGCAGACGAACAGCGATGCGGGGTCCGGCTCCGCAGACGCCAATCGGTGAGGACAGGCCATGCGCTCATTGCTTTGGGTAATTGCGATCTTCGCGTTTGCCGTCGGCGTCGCGATGCTCGCGGATGCGAACAGCGGCTACATGTTGGTCGTGTTCCCGCCGTGGCGGGCACAGGTGTCGCTCAATCTGGCGATTCTGGTCCTGCTGTTCGGCTTCATCGCGGCCTATGGTCTGACCCGCGTGGTGTCGCGCGCGATGGATCTGCCGGGGCGGGTCGGGTTGTCGCGGGCGCGCCGCAGGCAGGACAAGGCCTTCCGTTCGATGCGCGATGCGTTGCAAGCCCTTTTCGAGGGGCGTTTCAGCGATTCGCTCCGGCAGGCCAGGATCGCCTATGCATCCGGTGACGAGTCGCCCGTCGCGGCGCTGGTCGCGGCACGGGCGGCCCATGCCTTGAACGACGACAAGAGTTACCGCCAGTGGATGGCACGTGCGGCCGAGCCGCGTGAAGGCCGGATCGCAGGCCTGCTCACCGGCGCCGAGCTGGCGATAGAGGATGGTGACTTGGCGTCGGCGGGCAAATCCCTGCAGGCGCTCCGTGACACGGATCATCGCAGCACGAGTGCCTTGCGCCTTGCGCTCGACCTGGCCCGGGCCGAAGGTCGCTGGGGCGATGTGCGCGAGACGATCGGGCAACTGACCAGCAACAAAGCGATCACCGCCGAGCAGGCGCGACCGCTGCTCCGGCAGGCGCATATCGAAGACTTGCGCGCGCTCGTCAGCCGGCCTGAGCTGCAACTGGATCACTGGCGTAAATTGGGCAAGGACGAGCTCGCCGACCCCGAGTTCGTCAGCCAGGCGTTACCGTTGCTCGCGGCTGCGGGGCAGGGTGCGGTGGCGCGCCGGGTGGTGGAACGCCTGCTCGATGCCAACTGGGACAGCGCGCTTGCCCGGAAGTACGTGCTCTGTTCAGGGCAGGCCGAAGAGGCTGGCGATGCGTTGGCCAAAGGGGAGCGCTGGCTCGTGGATCATCCGGATGATGCCGGTTTGCTGTTTTCGCTCGGACGTCAGTGCATGGCGGCGCAGATCTGGGGCAAGGCGCAGAGTTATCTGGAGCATTCGCAGCGCCTCCAGCCTTCGGCCGACGTTCGGCTCGCGCTCGGTGATCTGATGGCGGCCCTGGGGCGCGGGGCGGAGGCGGCGGTGCACTACCGCGACGCGGCGCGTCTCGCGATCGTGGTCTGATGAGTAATCAGTAGTCCGCGGGGCGGCGCGCATGCGCCAGTGCGTGCCGGCCCGGCGGGTGCGAGTCCCCGCCGCGGTCTGCGGGGCCGGCAGGCAGTCGTGTCCGGTCAGGCCCAGTCGCGCTGCTGCAGGAATACCTCGTACAGGCGCGCTTCGGCCGAACCGGGTTCGGGGGCCCAGTCGTAGCGCCATTTCACGATCGGCGGTAGCGACATCAGGATCGATTCGGTCCGTCCGCCCGATTGCAGCCCGAATAGCGTGCCGCGGTCGAATACCAGATTGAACTCGACGTATCGTCCGCGCCGGTAGGCCTGGAAGTCGCGCTCGCGCTCGCCGTAGGCGAGTGCCCTGCGACGTGTGGCGATGGGTAGATAGGCGTCGATGAATGCGTCTCCGACGCTGCGTGTCAGTCCGAATGCAGTGTCGAAATCGGTCTTACCGTCGGCGCCGAGATCGTCGAAGAACAGGCCGCCGACGCCGCGCGGCTCGTTACGGTGCTTGAGATGGAAGTAGCGGTCGCACCACGCCTTCAGGCGGCGATACTCGGCCTCGCCGCCAAAGGGTATGACGGCGCGTCGGCAGCAGCCGTGGAAGTGCGCCACATCCTCCTCGAATCCATAGTACGGGGTGAGATCCATGCCCCCGCCGAACCACCATACCGGCTTGGCATCGGGCGCGCTGGCGATGAAAAAGCGCACGTTCATATGCACGGTGGGGCAGTAGGGGTTGCGCGGATGCAATACCAGTGACACGCCCACCGCTTCGAAACTGCGTCCAGCGAGCTCGGGCCGATGGGCCGTCGCCGAGGCGGGCATCGCGCCGCCGCTGACATGCGAAAAATTGACTCCGCCGCGTTCGAAGAAATCACCCTCTTCGATTACCCGGCTCAAGCCTCCGCCGCCGGCGGGGCGCGTCCAGCCATCGCTGCGAAACGCGTGGCCGTCGAACTCCTCGAGTGCGGCAACGATGCGCTGCTGGAGACCCGTGAAATAGGTCTTGACCGCCAAGATGTCTGCATCCATTCGATATCGTCCTTGCAGGCGGGAGGTTCAGGTCCGGTCCGGGGGCGTGCCGGGGCGGCCGTGCGGCGGGGCGATCGGAGCCCGGCCGGGAGCGTCCCGGGCTACCTCGTGCTCCGGCCGCTTGCCGTGGCCGGGTCAGTTCTTGCGCGCGACCGCGCGGAAGCCGATGTCGCGCCGGTACTGGCGCCCGTCGAACACGATGGCGTCGGCCACATCGTAGGCGGCCTTTTGCGCATGACGGATGTTGTCGCCCAGGGCGGTGACGCAGAGAACCCGCCCGCCGGCGCTCACGACGTCATTTCCCTGGAGTGCCGTACCGGCATGAAAGACATGCACGTCTTCCCGCGGGTGCGTGGGCAAGCCGGTGATCACGTCGCCCTGGCGCGGGGTGTTGGGATAGTTGTGCGCGGCGAGCACGACACCAAGGGCGATCCGGCGGTCCCATTCCGCCTCGATCTCGTCGAGTCGCCCGTCGATGCCGGCTTCGAGCAGATCCGCCAGATCGGTCTTGAGCCGCATCAGGATCGGTTGAGTCTCCGGGTCGCCCAGGCGGCAGTTGAACTCCACGACCCGCGGCTGGCCGGCGGCGTCTATCATCAGGCCGGCGTACAGGAAGCCGGTGTAGGCGAGGCCCTCGGCGCTCATGCCGGCAAGTGTCGGATGAATGATCTCGCGCATCACGCGCGCATGGATCTCCGGTGTCACGACCGGTGCCGGCGAATACGCGCCCATGCCACCGGTGTTGGGGCCTTGATCGTTGTCGAGCAGGCGCTTGTGGTCCTGGCTGGTGGCGAGGGCCAAAACGTTGCGGCCATCGGCCATGACGATGAAGCTGGCCTCTTCGCCGTGCATGAACTCTTCGATCACGACGCGCGCGCCGGCGTCGCCCATGCGGTTGTCGACCAGCATCTGGTCGATCGCGGCATGCGCCTCGGCCAGTGTCTGGGCGACGACCACGCCTTTTCCGGCTGCGAGACCATCGGCCTTGATGACGATCGGCGCGCCGTTCGCGTCGAGGTAGGCATGGGCCGCGACCGGGTCCGCAAAGGTCTGATAGCGTGCGGTCGGAATGCCATGGCGGCTGAGGAAACGCTTGGCGAAATCCTTCGAGCTTTCGAGTTGCGCCGCCCCCCGGGTCGGGCCGAAGATGCGCAGCCCGGCTGCCTGAAACGCGTCGACCACGCCGGCCGCCAACGGCGCCTCCGGGCCGACCACCGTGAACTGGACATGCTCACGGCGGGCCAGGTCGACCAACTCCGAAACCTTGGTGACCGGGACATTCTCGACCAAGGCTTCGTGCGCCGTCCCCGCGTTGCCGGGCGCGACGAGCACCCGGGTGACCTTGGGCGAATGAGCGAGCTTCCACGCCATCGCGTGTTCACGTCCGCCCGAGCCAATAACAAGTACTTTCATGTCGAATCGCGCCACATATGACAATACGTTACAAGGGCGCCCGGCCGCGAGGCCGCCGCGCCCGCGAGGCTGGATCAGTGCCGGAAATGGCGGAAGCCGGTCAGCACCATTGCGATGTCCTGCTCGTCGGCCGCGGCGATGACCTCGGCGTCGCGCATCGAGCCGCCGGGCTGGATCACGGCGGTTGCGCCCGCCTTGGCGAGCACGTCCAGCCCGTCGCGAAACGGGAAGAAGGCGTCGGACGCCACGACCGAACCCCGGACGGTGAGGCCGGCATTCTCGGCCTTGATCGCCGCGATGCGGGCGGAGTCGACCCGGCTCATCTGGCCCGCGCCGACGCCGACCGTCATCCGGTCGCGGCAGTACACGATGGCGTTGGATTTGACGTACTTGGCCACCTGCCACGCGAACCTCAGGTCGGCCAGTTCGGCCGGAGTCGGTGCCCGCTTGGTGACGATCTTGAGTTCCGAGGGCAAGACGGTGGTCGCGTCGGCGCTCTGCACCAGAATGCCGCCGCCCACACGTTTGTAATCTAGGGTGCCCGCCGCCGACTTGCCCAGCGCGCACACCAGCACGCGCACGTTCTGCTTTGCCGCCAGCAGGGCGAGCGCGTCGTCGGTGTAGGCCGGTGCGATCAGGACTTCGAGAAACTGTGCGGCTACGGCTTCGGCCGCGGCACGGTCGACGGTGCTATTGAACGCGATGATGCCGCCGAACGCCGAGGTCGGGTCGGTGGAGAAAGCCTTGCGATAGGCGCCGACCGGGGTCTCGCCGAGGGCCACGCCACAGGGGTTCGCATGCTTGACGATCACGCACGCCGTTTCCGCCGTGTCGAAGGCCTTGACACATTCCCAGGCGGCATCGGCATCGGCGATGTTGTTGTACGAAAGTGCCTTACCCTGCAACTGGCGATAGGCGGCGATGCTGCCTTCCGGTGCGTTCGGCTCGCGATAGAAAGCGGCCTGCTGATGCGGGTTTTCGCCGTAGCGCAGATCCTGGACCTTGTCGAAGGCGATCTGGAAACTGTCTGGAAAGGCCTTCTTCGACCCGTCGTCGGCCAGTGCCGTGAGATGGTTCGAGATCGCGCTGTCGTAGCGGGCGGTATGCGTGAAGGCCTTGACCGCGAGGCGGAAGCGTGTGGCGGCCGACAGCGCGCCGGCATTGCTTGCGAGCTCCGCGAGAATCGCTGTGTAGTCTTCGGGCGCGGTGACGACGCCGACGCCGCCGGCCGCGCCACCATGGTTCTTGGCCGCGGCCCTGACCATGGTCGGACCGCCGATGTCGATGTTCTCGATCGCGTCCTCGAGCGAGCAGTCGGGCCGGGCGATGGTCTGCTGGAACGGGTAGAGGTTGACCACCACCAGGTCGATGCGCGAAATGCCATGCGCGGCAATCGTGTCCATGTGTTCGGGCAGGTCGCGGCGCGCGAGAATGCCGCCGTGCACCGTGGGGTGCAGGGTCTTGACCCGGCCGTCGAGCATCTCCGGAAAGCCGGTGTGCTCCGACACGTCGGTGACCGGCAGGCCCGCGTCGCGCAGCAATGCGGCGGTGCCGCCGGTCGACAGCAGCTTGATGCCGAGTGCGTCGAGGCCGCGCGCGAATTCGAGGATGCCGCGTTTATCGGAGACACTGATCAGGGCTTGGGAGACTTTCATCGTGACGATCGCTATCGAAGTGACTTGAAGGCGGTGGGGCTGGATTCCGAAGACGTCCGAGCGGCGGGAGCGCTCAGAGCAGTTCGTACTCGGTGAGTTTGCGGCGCAGCGTGTTGCGGTTGATGCCCAGGATCTCGGCCGCCGCGGTCTGGTTGCCATTGGTCTGGCGCAGCACGAATTCGAGCAGCGGGCGTTCGACCGTACGCATCACCATGTCGTAGATCGCGGCCGGTTTTTCGCCGTCGAGGTCGCGAAAATACTGATCGAGGGTGCGATTGACGGAGTCGGCGATCTCGTTCGAGCGGCTCATGCGGCGAGCTCCTGCGGTAGGTCGTCCTCGTAGCGAAGACGGGTGTCCTGTTCGGCGAGTCGTCCGAAGAATTCGTCGATCGCGTCGAGTTGCGATTGAACGTCGGTGAGCTGATTCATCATGCGGCGGAAACCCGCCGAGCCGATCAGGCCCTTGGTATACCAGGAGATGTGCTTGCGCGCGACCTTGACCCCGGTTTCCTCGCCGTAGAAGGCATACAGATCGGTGAGGTGCTCGCGGCAGACCGTCAGGATCTCGGACACCAGCGGCGGCGGCAATAGCGCGCCGGTGGCGAGATAGTGCTCGATCTCGCGGAAGATCCACGGCCGGCCCTGGGCGGCGCGGCCGATCATCACGCCGTCGGCGCCGGTATGGTCGAGCACGAATCTGGCCTTCTCGGGCGTGTCGATGTCGCCATTGGCGATCACCGGAATGCCGATCTGCGATTTGACCAGCGCGATCGTGTCGTACTCGGCTTCGCCCATGTACTGGTCGGCGCGGGTGCGGCCATGAATCGCGACGGCGCGGATGCCGCTTTGTTCGGCAATGCGCGCGATCTGCGGCGCATTGCGATTCTGGCGATTCCAGCCGGTGCGAAACTTGAGGGTCACCGGGGTGTTCGGCACCGCGTTCACCACCGCTTCGAGAATGCGCGCGACCAGCGGTTCGTCCTGCATCAGCGCCGAGCCGGCCATCACGTTGCACACCTTCTTGGCCGGGCAGCCCATGTTGATGTCGATGATCTGGGCGCCGCGGTCGGCATTGTGGCGCGCAGCCTCGGCCATCATCAGCGGGTCGGCGCCGGCGATCTGCACCGAGATCGGATCGACCTCGCCGTCGTGGTTGGCGCGCCGCAGGGTCTTGGCGCTGCCATACAAAAGCGAATTCGACGTGACCATTTCCGAAACCGCCACGCCGGCGCCGAGCTTCTTGCACAGCTGGCGGAACGGGCGATCGGTCACGCCCGCCATCGGCGCGACGAAAAGGTTGTTACGCAGGGTGAATCCGGCAAACTGCATGATCGGCAAGACGAGGCTGTCGCGGCGGAAAAGCCGTGATTCTAACCCAGACGCGGCCGGCCATGGCGTCCTCGCGCGTCGCAAGCGTGCGCTTTGCACGGCTTTGCAACACGCGCGGGCATCATGGCCAGACGCGCGCGCCGAACATCATGCGGCGTGCGACGAAGCTGCGCAGCGGCGGGAGCGTGTCGAGCGCGAACAGACCGAGGCCGCGCAGATGGCGCAGCGGCGCGAGATCGCTGCTGAAGGTGCGGACCAGGGTGTCGGTGAAGCCGATGGTGCCGGCACGGTCGAGCCGGCGTGCGCGCCGGTAGTCCGCCAGCAGTTCGGGATCGCCCGGATCGCCGCCGTGCCGGAGCAGGCGCTGGCTCAGGGCCAGCACATCGCGCAAGGCCAGATTGAACCCCTGGCCCGCGACCGGGTGCAGGGTCTGGGCGGCATTGCCGAGCCAGATGGTACGGGCCGCTGTCGTGGCCTTGCGATAGCGCAGGGCCAGCGGGTAGCACAGGCGTGCGCCGACCTCGGTGAGCCGTACGCGCCCGCCCAGGTGTCGCTGAAGCTCGGACAGGTAGGCTGGCGCATCGAGATTGCGCAAGGCTTCGGCGCGCGCCGTCGCCACGACGTGCACCAGGGCGTAGCCATCGTCACAGGGCAGCAGCGCGAGCGGGCCCTCGGGGGTGAAGCGTTCGAACGCGGTATTGCAGTGCCCGCCTGCGGCCTTCGCGAATCCGATCAGTGCGGTCTGCGCGTAGTCGTGTTCGACCACGCCGGCGCCGGACCCCGCCAGGCCGCCCTCGGCGCACGCCAGCAGGCGGGTCGTGCAGTTGATCGCTGATGCGGCGCCGTCGCATGGCGTCAGTGCGATCGTGGTCCCGTCCGGGGCGCCGGGCCCGGTGGTCGATACTTCGGTGCCGTAGGCGAATTCGACGTTCGGACTGTCGATGCGCGCCCGTAGCGCCCGGGCGAGGGCGCCGGCCGTCACGACATGGCCGAGCGCTGGCACGCCTTCTTCCTGGGCACGAATCACGGTGCGGCCGAAGCCGCCCTGCTGCGAGACGTGGATCGTGGTGATCGCGGTGGCGGACAGGCCCGACCACACGCCCAGCTGTTCGAGCGCGATGCGGGTGCCATGCGATAGCGCGAGCGTGCGCGGGTCGTCGGCCGCGGCGGCCAGCGGCCGGGC
>DDUE01000020.1 GCA_002344625.1 Rhodocyclaceae bacterium UBA2346
GTCGCCGCCGCGCTCGGGCGCCAGGTGGCGACTCTGCCGCCCGGGGCGCCGGCGCGCATCCGGCTCACCCTGCACAAGGATGGCCGCTTCGACATCGTCGTGGCGCCGCTCGAAGCGCTGGCGGCGGGTCCGGTGAAATTGCTGCTTGCGGCCGAACCGGTCAAGGACCGTTCGGGGTTGCTGCGCCACAAGACCACGCTGCGCCACCGTTACGACCAGGCCATTGCCGACGCGCGCCGCCAGGGCGCGTTCGACATGCTGTTCTTCGATACCGACGGCTTGCTGACCGAAGGCGCGCGCACCAACGTGTTCTTGCGTATCGACGGCGAGTGGCTCACGCCGCCGCTCAATCACGCGGTCCTGCCGGGCACGATGCGCAGCGTGCTGATGCGTGATCCCGGGTGGACGATCCGCGAAGCGCCACTGACCCGGGTCGATCTCGAACAGGCCGAACGCATCGTCGTGACCAATGCGCTGCGCGGCGTGCTCGATGCCGTGGTCGAAGCGCGGTGAGCGACGCGCACGATTGGCCAGATGCGCAGGAGGCGGGACGGTCGCATACCGCACAGGAACCCGTGCGATGACGGCCAGGCAGCCCCAGTGTGGGGCGCCGGCGCGCAAAGTTTCCGGCCTTACCCGTTTTCGTCATGCGAACGTGGAATCGGGCACATATTTGTGCCGCGAAGCGCGCGCATCCGCGCCAAGGCGTGCGATCATCACTGCGATTCCCTAAATTGGGGTGTGTGCTTGGGTGCGGCTCTTGCATTGAATCAAAAAATTTCTGTTCCTGCCGGACTGTCGAAAGCATGAATGCGCGTGTCACCGAAGACGGTGCCGATGGCTTCGAGATCTTTCCGTGGAGTCCGAACTTCGAGACCGGCATCGATCTCATCGACCAGCAGCACCGCAAGCTCGTGGTGTTGCTCAACCGGCTGGCCGAGCAGCATGTCAGAGGCGTATCCGGGGAGACCGTCGAGCAGATCCTGGGCGAACTTGCCGACTATGCCGACTACCACTTCAGGACCGAGGACGAGATCTGGGGGCGCCATCTCGGCGAAGACGCGTGGGTGGCCGGCCACGCGCAAACGCATGCGCGCTTTTTCGAGACCGTGACGGATTTGCGCGCGGGCGGGCGCGCACTTGGAGCGGTGCTGGAGGATTTGCTCTCGTTCCTGACCCGCTGGCTCGCGTATCACATCCTCGATAGCGACAAACGCATGGCCAGGGCGGTGCTGGCGGTGCAGGCCGGCTGTACGGTGGCGGTGGCGAAGCAACGCGCCGACGACGAGATGCACAGCGGCACCGAGCTGCTGGTGCACACCGTGCTGTCGATGTATCAGCGCTTGTCCGCACAGGCGCTGGAGTTGATGCGCGAGAAGCACGCGCGCCTGTGCGCCGAGTCGGCGCTGACGGTCAGCGAGGAGCGCTGGAAGTTCCTGCTCGAAGACGCGGGCGAGGGCGTGTGGGAGTGGGACGACGCCGGCTTCTGTACCGATCTCGAAGGCGGGGTGCCGGAGATCAGACTGCTCGAGCAGATGGTGGAGGGCGACTGGCGGGTGCATGGCGACGACTTCCAGCGGGTCCGGGCGAGTTTCATCGCCCACCTGGCCGGGGTCGAGGACTCGCTGACGTGCCAGTACCGGATCGTGTCGCCCGGCGGGGCGTTGCGCTGGATGCGGATGCGGGGCCGGGTGATTCAGCGCGACCGCGAAGGCCGGGCGTTGAGAATGATCGGCGCGCGCCAGGATGTGACCGAACGTGAGTTGGCCAGGCAGATCGTCGCCCACGGCCATGAGGTGTTGTTCATCACCGATGCGGACAACTGCATCATCGCGGCAAACCCCGCCTTTGCCCGGCTCACCGGTTATCCGCTCGAAGAGGTGGTCGGGCGGGCGCCGCGGATTCTCAGGTCCGAAAGACATCCCGAAACCTTCTTCACCGACATGTGGCGGCAGTTGCGCGAGCACGGATGCTGGGAAGGCGAGATCTGGAACCGGCGCAAGGACGGCGTCGAGCTGACCCTGTTCATGTCGATTCACCGTCTGTACGCGCCAGATGGTTCGATCGGGCAGTACGTCGCGATCGGTTTCGACATCACCGCCTACAAGACGGCGCAGGCGCAGTTGCAGCGCCAGCACGACCGCCAGCAGATGGTGAGCGAGCTGGCCGCCCGGATGCTCGCCACGACGACCGTCGCCGAACAGGGCGAGGTCCTGCAGGACATCCTCGGGCGGACGGCGGCGTCGCTGCATGCGGATCGCGCCCGGGTGTTCCAGATCGCCCCGGACCAGTCGCATGTCGCGCGAACCCATGAATGGCGTCGCGCGGGCGAGCCCGCCGACATCCCGCTGATGCTGCCGTTCGGATTTGCCGCCTGGTTGTTGGGGCTGATGGCCGCGAATGGCCACGTTCGCATCGACGACGGCGCTGCCCTGCCCGAAGAGCACGCACCGGCGTACCGACAGATTGCGCTGCCGGGGCCATGTTCGCTGATCGCGGTGCCGCTGAGCGGGGCGGGGGCCGATCTCGGGTTCCTGTGCATGGATACGGCGCGCGAGTGCGGAGCTTGGGGTGGCGAGGAGGTCGGCTTCCTGAGCCTGACCGCCAGCATCATCGCATCGACCCTGCTGCGCCAGCGCGCGGACAGCAGCCTGCGCGCGAGCCAGCAGAATTACGAGGTGTTGTTCGAATCGATTCCGGACAGCGTGATCGTGGTGGATGGTGAGCAGGGCAATGTCGTGCATGCCAACCAGCAGGCGGGGGTGTTGCTGGCGAGGTCGCTCGATGCGCTGATCGGCATGCCGTTTTCGGCGCTCTATCCGCCGGGGTTGAGCGATGTCGCGTCGGTGCCGTTCGGCGAGGCCGACCGCGAGAAAGATGCGATCCAAGTCTGCGAGAGCGTCGTGCGGGCCCGGTCGGGGGTCGATGTGCCGGTCGAAGTCAGTACCGGCCGCAGCCGTGAGGTGGGGGGGCGGCGCTACCAGGTCGGGGTGTTTCGCGATATCCGCGACCGCAAGCGTAATCAGCGCGCCTTGCATGAGGAGCGCCAGCGCCTGCAGAGCCTGCTCGACGCCGTCCAGGCCGGCACCTGGGAGTGGAACGTGCAAACCGGTGAGCTGCGCGTGAACGGGCGCTGGGGCGAGATCATCGGCTACCGGCTCGACGAACTGATGCCGGTAACGATCGCGACCTGGGATCGGCTCGTGCATCCCGAGGACTACCTGGTTTCGGCGCGCCTGTTGTCGGATCATTTCGCCGGCCAGCTCGAACGCTACGAGTGCGAGCTGCGGATGCTCCACAAGAACGGCGACTGGGTCTGGATTCGCGATCTCGGACGGGTGATCAGTTGGGATGCCGGTGGCAAGCCGGTCTGGATGGCCGGCATTCATCTCGACATCACGGCGCAGAAGACCCATCAGCAACAGCTCGATTTCGTGGCCAACCACGACGTGTTGACGCGCTTGCCCAATCGTACGCTGCTGACCGACCGGCTCGAGGTTGCAATGGCCGAGTGCCGTCGGGCGCGCCGGAAGCTCGCGGTGGCCTACATCGATCTCGACGGGTTCGCGCGCATCAACGAGACGCACGGGCGCGCGGTGGGCGACCGATTGCTGGTCACGCTGACCGGGCGCATCCGCGAATGCCTGCGCGAGGCCAATGGGCTGGCACGTATCGGTGGCGACGAGTTCGCGGTGCTGCTCACCGCCATCGACCATCGCGACGAATGCCTGCCGCCGGTGTTGCGCTTGCTCGAAGTCATTTCCCTGCCCCTGGCGCTCGATACCGGGGTCGTCTACCTGTCGGCGAGCATCGGCGTGGCGCTTTTCGAAGAGGGCATCGACGCCGATGCCGAACAGTTGCTGAGGCAGGCCGATCAGGCCATGTACCAGGCCAAGCTGGCGGGCAAGAATCGTTATCACTTCTTCGATCCGGAGCATGACCAGACGGTGCGCGGCCATCTCGGCACCATCGACGAGATCCGCCACGCCCTCGCGAACGACGAGTTCGTGTTGCACTACCAGCCCAAGGTCAACATGCGCACCGGTGCGCTGATCGGGCTCGAGGCGCTGATTCGGTGGCAGCATCCGCAACGGGGCCTGCAGCCCCCGGCGATGTTCATTCCGCTGCTGGAAGGGCACCCGATGTCGATCGTGCTGGGCGATTGGGTCATCGAGACCGCCTTGGCACAGCTTGCCGAATGGAAGCGTGGCGGTTTCGAGACATCGATCAGCGTCAATATCAGCGTCGACCAACTGCAGGATCCGGATTTCGTCGCCCGCCTCGAGCGCCAGATGCTGGCCCAGCCGGACGTGGCGCCGCGCCAGCTCGAACTCGAGATACTCGAGACTGGCGCGCTCGAGGACATGGCACACGTCGAACAACTCGTCGCGCGCTGTCGTGCGCTCGACGTGTGTTTTGCCCTCGACGATTTCGGTACCGGTTATTCCTCGCTGACCTACCTCAAGCGGCTCGCCGCGGCCACGATCAAGATCGACCAGAGTTTCGTGCGTGGCATGCTCGAGGACATCGAGCATGTGGCGATCATCAACAGCGTGCTCGGGCTCGCGCACACCTTCGACCGGCAGCCGCTGGCCGAAGGGGTGGAAACCGAGGTTCATGGCGAGATGCTGCTGCAACTCGGTTGCGAGCTCGGGCAGGGGTTCGGCATCGCCCGGCCGATGCCCGCCGCGGCCGTATCCGGCTGGCGAGACGCGTGGCGTCCGCCGATCTCATGGCGGCACAGCCGCGCCCTGGGGCAGGAGGAAATGACGGTGCTCATGGCCGAAGTCGAACACCGCGGCTGGCATCATGCCCTGCAGTCGTTTCTGCGGGGCGAGTGCAAGCAGCCGCCGCCGCTGGAAAGCAACAGTTGCCGTTTCGATCGCTGGCTGCGCACCGCGGTGCGCCACGAGCGCTTCAGCGACGAGCCCGGTCTGAGCCGGCTGGGCGAACTGCATGAGTGCCTTCACCAGACGGGCCGGCGAATCGTGGCGCTGATCGATGCCGGCGAGCATGAGACGCTCGCCAGCGAGGGCGAGACGCTGGCGCGGCACTCGCAGGCGCTGGTCGAATCCCTGCGCGATCTGCGCCGCAAGGCCTGAGCCGGCACATTCACGCGAACACGTTGATCGTGGCGGGAATCCGTTCGTCGCCGCTCGAGTCGGCGGCGCCGTAGGCGGCCTGCATGCGGTCGCCGCGTGTTGCGCCGGAATTTCGGCCGCTGTCGGCCGTGGTCGCCGGCGCCTCTCCCGCGGGGGTTTCGCGTTGCTGAAGGGCCAGTTCCACACTGGCTTGCATCGCCATCTGGGTGGCCATCGCCGCCACCTTGCGGTCCTGAGGCGAGGGATCGGCCGGGGCAAGCGCGGCGGCCCTGATGCGCGTGGTCTTTTCGAGTGTTTCCTGAGGCGTGCGGCCCTCGGAAGTATCGATCGTGACCTCGCCACCGACGGCATAGCGTTGTCCGTCGGGCCCGGTTTCGTACGAATAGCTCGCCCCGCGCAGCACGAGGCCGCCACCGGCGGCGACATGCGCCATTTCGTGCGCACGCACTTCACGATCGCGTTTCTGGAGTTCGCTTACCTGGCGCTGGTCTTCTTCGCTCAGCGGTTTCGAAGCCGGGGATGGGTGCCGGACATCCTGCCCGGTACTCGTCTTGGTGCCGGCGTCCTGAGGGCGAGACGATTCCGCACCGGACCCGATCTCACGTCTGGGTGACGCGGTGTCTGGGCGAATCGTATAACTGTCTGAAAATGCGCCAATCGTTGGCAGCGTGCCGATCATGGGTCTGTGGCCGCCCTCCGGTCATGCCCCGGGGCATTGGCAGCTGGGGTGGCCTTCCGCCACCCCAGCGCGGCGTTCAGGCCGATGTGCGCAACGGCGATTCGTCCTGCTGGTTGACGCCGATGCCGGCGGTTTCGGCAAACAGCTGTATTGCTTGTCTGGCCTGAGCAGACTGCGGATTGATGCCATTGCTGCCGGCTGGGTCTTCAGGGGCGTTGGCAGCGTCGGGGCTGGGTGCGGCCGTGCCGGTGGCCTGCGCGGTGTTGGTGCGCGTTTCGGTGGTGCTCTGCGGGCTTGCAGACAATGGGTCGCGGGCCACGAGCTCGCGTGCGGCCGAACTGATCTGTACCGACACGCCCGGGATCGCGCCGGCTTGCCGCTGCGGCTCGGCGGGAACCGGCTGGGTGGATGCGCGGTTTTCGGCTGTCGGAAGGTCGGTGGATGGATTGACCCGTGCCGAAGACAGATTGCTGCCGATAGCTTCCATCATGATGCTCTCCTCAACCAGCGCCCGATCGGGGCCATTCCTAGCGAATCCATTCCACGACGCAGTCGGTATCACGGGTGTCGACCGCTGCGAAGCCGATCTCGTTTCTGTCCGATGAGGGCAGTATACGCCCGCTTGGCACACCGTGTGCCATTTCGGTTTCGGCGCCGTGATGATTGCCGCGACGGTGAGCGGGCAAGCTCGATGGGATGAGCATCCACGGCCTGGGGGGTGTGCGCTGCTTCGGCCGGGCCGGTGCCGTCGAGGGCGTCGTCCTACGGAAAGCTGTGTTCGTAAGTGCGGCTGGCGATTCTTGCGACGGTTTCGGCGGCCATTCGCGCGCCTGGGCTTTGGCCGGGCGGCAGGCGGTAGGTCATGACGACTTTTTCGGGCGTTTCGGGCGTCGAGTAGATCGCGATCGACATCGGGCACTGCGCGATGTTGTCGCGCGCCTCGGCCGCCAGTCGAGCGGCAACCGCGATGCTGCAGAAGATGAAGATTTCGGCGTGCTCGTACAGCGCGTCGGAATGACCGAGGTCGCCGGCCGTGCGCCGGAGCATGTCGCCGAAATTGCTGACCAGCGGGCTTGCCAGGCCTTCTTCCGCGATGGCTTCGAGCAGTGCTTCGCGCACCCGGGCATAGCGGGTGCCGTCGAGTGTCACCGTTGCGCCATCCGGTGGCTCGGCCACGGCGCGCGGGGGCGTACTCAGACACACCAGGATCAGGGCGGCGGCGCACATCCGGCGCACCCCGGCAGCGACGGACATGATTGCGGATGCCATTCACCTTTCCAGCGCGGCTTGTTCGGCCGCCGGATACAGGTGTGTGACCGAGCGGCGAAACTCGTCCGCCACCAGGCTCAGGTCGGCGAACGCCGCGGGAATGGGGGTTTCGAGCATCTCGGTCATGTCGAGTCCGGCTTCCGCGCCGCGCGTGATCGTGTCCGCCAGCCATTCGAGATAGGCGCGAGTCTGCCTGATCGGCGATCTGTCCCCACTCACTTCGCCATGGCCGGGTACCCAGCGTTGTGCCGGGATCGCGGCGAGCCGGTCGAGGGCCGCGAGCCAGCGCGGGATGTCGGCATGCGGCGTGGTCGGAGCGCGCTGCCAGAAGACCAGATCGGCGGCGAATACGGTTCCGCTGTCATGGTCGATCACGACCAGGTCGGACGCGGTGTGACCGGCCAGGTGAAGGAACTCGAGCGCGCGTCCGGCGATCGTGGTGCGTCCGGCGGCGAGGGTCTTGCCCGGCACGACCACTTCGGTGCCAAGCATCCAGTCTCCATTGAGCCGGTACATGTTGTTGTTGAAATCTTCCCCTTCGGATTGGATGCCGCGAATGGTCTCGGGCGTCGCGGTGAGGGTATCGGCCGGGAAGGCCTGGTTGCCCAGGAAGTGGTCCGGATGGTGGTGGGTGTTGATCGTCAGTGCGATCGGCCGGTCGGTGACGGTGGCGATCGTGGCGAGCAGTTGCTCGCCGTAGCGGCGTGACGGGCCGGTATCGATCACGATCACGCCCGCCGGACCCACGATGAATCCGCTGTTGACGATGTTGCCGCCGTTGGCGAACGAGAAGTCTTCGGTCGTCCCGATCAATACATAGACGCCTTCGGCGATCATGCGCGGCGCGAGGCGATAGTCGAAATCGTTGGGGTGCGCCGGCAGGGCCGGGAGCAGCAGCGCCAGCGAGAGCAGGGCATGGGCGAGAAGGCGGGGGGTCATGGCGTCACCCAGGCGTCGATCCGGTTGCCGTTGTTGTCGCGACCGGTGACATGCAGCTTGCCGCCACTCGCGGCTCCGGGGGGCAAGTCGATGGTGAAGCTCGGATTCTCCGCGACCGGCTCGTAAGGTCTTATGTGCATCACCGTGCGTCCGCTGTCGTCGGCCAGGGCAAGTTCATCGATATGGAAGACCGGAATGCCCGCCGCGAGGCCGGTATCCATCGGGTGGATGATCCGCATCCGCACGCGCTCGCCACCATCGACCCGCGACCAGATCCGGCCGCTCACCTGATTCAGGCGCTCCTGCCACTCGGGCGAGCTCGATCCGGCCGACGGCAGCGTGCACCCGCCGCCGGTTGCGGTGATCCAGGTACCGCCCACCCGCCATGTTCCGTCGCTGCCCAGCACCGCCGCCCGCACCGGCGACGATTGCTGCAGCTTGAGCCGAAAGCCGAGGCTGGGCCGGGCGTGCGCGGCCTGAAACTCCAGGACCTTCACGATCGGGTTGAAGTCGGCGAACACCACCACGCTGCGCGCGTCGCCCAGCGCGCTCGCGTCTACCGTGACTGGCACGTTCATCGAGTCCTCGGCGATGCGGGGGGCCGTCACCCGGACGCGCTCGTCGAAAACCACCGGCGCATCGCCAAAGAACAGCTTGCGCATGTCGTCCCAGCGCGGTGAGCCGAGCGGGTCGACGATGGGGTGGGGCGGCGCCTGGAGTGCGGCGGTGTGTTGCAGGTCCGCGGCGGACGCCGGGGCGAGGCCTGCCAGCAGCGCCAGCGAAAGTAGCGGGAGGTTTGGACGGCGCATCTCGAAATCCTTGTGTGGCGGGCGAGGCGGAGCCCGCGCTCGTTCCTGTATGGACGCGCCAGCATGCAATTGATGTGCCAATGAAAAACGGGCAGATCGGGTGGCGGGCGGTCAGATGCCTGTTGCGATTCGCAACAGCTGGCTCCAAGCGCCACAGCATGCGCGCGAATCTTGTCGGCCCGGCTTGGGTTCCGATATGGCACGCGCTTTGCAGACAAGCTTGCGCCGGACCCGGACAGTGCTTCGGGCGCGCAAGCTCAAAAAATGACGATCCCGAGAGAACCGAGGAGAAAACAATGAATTTGAAGAGGAATGTGGCCCGTTTTCCGGGCGTGCTGACCGCCCTGGCGGTCGCATTGGCCGGATTCGGGCAGGTGCACGCCGCTGGCGTGACCGATCAGGACATCGTCGACGACGCGACGACGACCCATCAAGTCGTCAGCAACGGCATGGGTACCAAGGGCCAGCGCTACACCCTGCTGAAACAGGTCAACGTCGACACGGTGAAAGACCTGGTGCCGGTCTGGTCGTTCTCGTTCGGTGGCGAGAAGCAGCGCGGCCAGCAGTCGCAGCCCTTGATCTACGACGGGAAGATGTACGTGACCGCGTCGTACAGCCGCATCTTCGCCCTGGATGCCAAGACCGGGAAAAAGCTGTGGAAGTACGAGCATCGCCTACCGGACGGCATCATGCCTTGTTGCGACGTGATCAACCGCGGCGCCGCGATCTTTGGCGAACTGGTGATCTTCGGCACGCTCGATGCCCAACTGGTTGCCCTCAACAAGGATACCGGCAAGGTCGCCTGGCGCGAAAAGATCGCCGACTACAAGGATGGCTACTCGTTCACTGCCGCGCCGCAGATCGTCAAGGGTTTGTTGATCACCGGCAATTCGGGGGGCGAGTTCGGGGTGGTCGGGCGCGTGGATGCGCGCGATCCCGTCACCGGAAAGCTGGTATGGACCCGTCCGACCGTCGAAGGGCACATGGGCTATACCTACGACAAGGATGGCAAGGCGGTCGAGAACGGCCTCTCGGGCACGACCAACGCCACCTGGCCGGGCGATCTGTGGAAGACCGGCGGTGCCGCGCCCTGGCAGACCGCCTATTACGACCCGGATGTCAACCTGATCTACATCGGCACCGGCAACCCCTCGCCGTGGAACTCGTGGCTGCGTCCGGGTGACAATCTTTACTCCTCGTCGACCCTGGCGCTCGATCCGGCAGACGGCAAGATCGTCTGGCATTACCAGAACACGCCGCATGACGGCTGGGATTTCGACGGGGTGAACGAGTTCATTTCGTTCGAGTACAAGGATCCCAAGACCGGCAGCGTGGTCAAGGCGGGCGGGAAGGCCGACCGCAACGGCTTCTTCTTCGTGAACGACCGGACCAACGGCAAGCTGCTCAACGCCTTTCCGTTCGTGAACCGCATCGACTGGGCGAAGGGCATCGATCTCGAGACCGGGCGCCCGATCTACAACGAGGAGAAGCGCCCGGGCAACCCCTTCCTGCAGACCGCGGCCAAGCCCGCAGACGGCGCGGCCGCGCCGGCGGCCGATGCGCAGGCTAAAGGCGAGTCGGTGTTCAATGCGCCGTCCTTCCTGGGGGGCAAGAACCAGATGCCGATGGCGTTCAGCCCGGAGACCGGCTACTTCTACGTGCCGGCCAACGAATGGGGCATGGACATCTGGAACGAGCCGGTGTCGTTCAAGCGCGGAGCCGCCTATCTGGGCGCCGGTTTCACGATCAAGCCTCTGCATGACGACTTCATCGGCGTGATGCGGGCGGTCGATCCGGTGACTGGCAAGGTGGTCTGGGAGGTCAAGAACAACGCGCCCTTGTGGGGTGGTGTGATGACCACGGCTGGAAACCTGGTCTTCTACGGCACGCCCGAAGGCTACCTGAAGGCGGTGAATGCCACGACCGGCGAGGAGGTATGGCAGTTCCAGACGGGTTCGGGTGTGATCGCCCCGCCCGTGTCGTGGGAAGACGGCGGCGAGCAGTACATTGCGGTGGTGTCGGGTTGGGGGGGCGCGGTGCCGCTGTGGGGGGGCGATGTCGCCAAACGGGTGAACATGCTCGAACAGGGTGGCTCGGTGTGGGTGTTCAAGCTCCACAAGAGCTGAGGTCGCACCGGGTTGCGCGAAGGACCCGGGCATGCGGCGGCCGAATGCCCGGGCATGGGTGCCCACGACGTAAGCGTATCGCGCTGTATCGCGCCGTTTAAAGGAGATAGTAATGAAGCAGGTCATGATGATTACCGCCGTTGCGCTGCTGATCGCGGCGCCGGCGTATGCCGATCTGGCCCAGGACGAGGCGATGAAGGCGCTTGCATCCAAGAGCGGATGCAACACCTGTCACGGGATCGAGGCCGCGAAGCCGGGTCCTGACGGCCTCGCGCCGATCGGCCCGGCCTGGGTGGATGTCGCCGGCCAGTACGCCGGGAAGCCCGGGGCCTCGGAATTCCTGACCCGGATCGTGCTGGAGGGTTCGAACCCCTACAGCAGCCATTGGAAGGGCAAGGTCAGCGGGTTGGCGATGCCGCCCAATGCGGTTGCGATCACCGAAGCCGACGCGCGTGCGCTGGTGCACTGGATCCTCGCACTCAAGAAATAAGCGTATCCCTCCCCCGACCGGAAGCTGCAGCACAGGGCTCTCCGCGAGTTTCAGCGCCCTCGGTGGCGCTGTTTTTTTTGCCGCAAAGAGCGGGTTCGGCTGCAGGGCGAACGCTCGCGACCGGGCCTGCGAGCGACGCGAGGCGTGATTGTGGCGATGTGGGGCGGAATTGCTCCGTGGCGGAGCAATTCCGCCACGGAGCAGGGCGAGGCTCAGGGCAGCCGATGTGTCAGGCCGTGATCCCTGAAGATCTGGTCGAGCTCGCCGGAACGTTGCAGTTCGGCGAGCGCTTCGGACAACGCGGAGGCGAGGGCGGTGCTGTCGGCCTTGACCGCCATCCCGATCGGCCAGCCGGTGACGCGCATCTCGGGCATCGACACGGTGTCGATCGCAACCCCCTGGATGCTGCGAAAGGCGGCTTCGAGCTGGGTGTAGGTGCCCAGCACCGCCGCCACCTCGCCGCGCGACATCGCTTCGGCAGCCTCGGGAATGGTGCGGAAATGAACCACGTTGTCGCGCAGCCGGCCGTTGAGCACATGCAGCAGGAAATCGCTCGCATGGGTGTCGAGCTCGGCGCCGATCTTCTCGCGGGTGAAAACCTCGAACGCGTTCGCCGCGGAGCCTTGCGGCGGCGGAATCCGTTCGGGCCGGCGCGCGAGCGCCATCGTCTCGAGATGGTAGGGGCCGAAGATCGCGACCTGCTGGTTGCTGCGGGCGAACTCGAGGTCGACGGGGACGTGCAGCATCACGTCCGCGGGTTGGCCGCCGAGATAGTGACCACGCCAGACCATGTTGCGCAGGTCGTCGTTCATCGTTTCTCCAGCGGGGAACTCCGCGACCTGGGCTTGCAGGCCCAGGCGCCGGGCGAGCGCCTGGCCGATCGCGACGTCGACGCCCTTGCCGCGCTCGGAGTAGGGTGCGAAGCCCGCATACACGGCGATTCTCAGCGCCCCCGCCTGCTGCAGTTCGAGATCCGCGCGGGCGTGGGCGGGCATCAGGCAGGCGGCGAGCAGGCCGCCCGCGACGCGCATGAAGCGGCGGCGGTCATTGTCCGTCATAGACCGTCTCCAGCCAGGCGCGGATCGCCCACATGGCTTCCTGCGACAGCATGCCTTCGAACGGCGGCATGTAAACCGCGCCGTTGCGGGTGACGCCGTGCCTGACCCGCCCGATGTAATACTCATCCATGTCGGGGCTGTGCTCGAGGTAGCGCAGGTCGGGGGCGATGCCGCCGGAGACGGCGCCGAGTCCGTGACAGCGGGCGCAGTTTTGGTTGAATGCGGAGTCGCCGATGCGGATGGCGTCGGCATTCTTGCTGTAGGGGTTTTCGGCACGCCATTCCTCGCCGAGCTGTTCGAGTTTCGACGTATCCACCGCTTGCGGCGTGACGTCGCCGTGGGCATTCGTGTGTCCGCTCGCGAAGAGCAGGCAGCAGGTCAGCGCACCGGCCTTGAGTGTCGTGGCCAGGGTCTCCTCCAGGGTCTCAATGTTCACTTCGTGTATCCTCAGTTTGATGGGTCAGGGCAGATTCGAGCCGGAAACAACCGGACACCGGCTCTACTGCAAACGGCGTGCCATCAATCCTGAAAAGCGTCCGGAAGCTGGTTCTCCAGCTCGCCTCGCAGGCGCTCAATTCCAGATGTAACAATGGCTTGAGCGGGGGCGCATGAGCAGGTTTGATTTGCTTCGATACGCATCAAGTGCTACCTTTTGGACCGATCAGAGACATGGCGGACACGCATCCGACCGTGCGACAACGGAGGAGGGACAATGGGTTTGACGTCCGACGGACGCGAGACGAAGGCACAACGCTTCCTGGCGTCGCGACGCGAATTCTTCGAGCGCGGCGATTCCCCGGAAGACGGCGTCACGTCGCTCATCATGCGTTCGTGGCAACGCTGTCGCGAGCGGGGCCTGAATCATTCGACGGTGGGCGAAGGCGATCTGGCCGGGCGGGTGCGCCTGTCCGAATCGCGCGAGCGCAATGCGATGCTGCTCGAGCAGGCGAGCAGCGTGATGGAGCATGTGTTCGAGCAGATCCGCTCATCGGGCAGCCTGGTGGTTCTTTCGGATCCGGACGGTTGCATCATCCACAGTCTGGGCGATCCGGATTTCGTCGACCGGGCCAATCGGGTCGCCTTGCAGCCGGGCGCCTGCTGGAACGAGGTGCTGCGCGGCACCAATGCGATCGGCACCGCGATCGCCGAAAAACGCCCGGTCGAGGTGCTGGGGCTCGAGCATTACCTGGAAGGCAACGGCTTTCTTTCCTGTAGCGCAGTGCCCGTGATGGCGGCGGACGGCACGTTGTGCGGCGTGCTCGACATCTCGTCCGATCACCGTGTCCATCAGCGCCATACCCTGGGCCTGGTCAAGCTGTCGGTGCAGCTTCTCGAGAAGCGCCTGTTCGAGAGCGCGTATTCCGGCGGGATACTGATCGCCTTCCATGAGCGGCCCGAATACCTGGGCAGCCTGCAGGAGGGGGTGATCGCGCTCAGTGCGGATGGTGAACTCCTCGGCGCCAACACCGTTGCGCGCGACTGGCTCACGGCGCGTGTTCGCGACGGAGACGCGATCGGGTTCAACAGCATCTTCGCCCAGGGCTTTCGGCGCATCATCGACAAGGCGTCGTCGGCCTCGAACACCATGCTCAAGCTGGCGATGCGGCGCGGTGGCGATCTTTACGTCCAGGTTCGCTCGATGCGGCCACTGATGGTCCCGGCGGTGCGTGACGCGGGCGAGTATCGACAGGGCGGGGACACCGCCCGCGGCTCGCCCGATCCGGTCGGCAGCCGCAGGACGGAGGCCACGAGCACCCGCATCAGCCTCGACAGTCTCGCGACCGGCGATCCTGCCCTCGGACGCGCGCTCGATCGTGCCCGCCGGGTTCAGGGCAAGGACATTCCGCTGCTGATCCAGGGCGAGTCGGGCGTCGGCAAGGAATTGTTCGCACAGGCATTTCACAACAGCGGCCCGCGCGCGTCGGGGCCGTTCGTCGCGCTCAATTGCGCCGCCGTGCCCGAGTCCCTGATAAGAACGAGTGAGATAAATCCCATGGGCCAGGCGAGATAAATCCGGAATATAGGGGAACATATCCGGATATAGGGCGGCGAAAAGTGCAAAACACTTGCAGCAGACAAAACGGAATTAACGGGCCTTGCGCCTGCGTCGTCCAGCCCGATTATGCAGCAGCTTCCTCGCCCATCGGGGCCTTACATCAATGTCTGCTCGAGTCATGGCAGGAGGTAGTTGGCGACGATATCGAGGATGGCTTCACGGTCTTCGGCGCCCAGTGTCCCGGAATTGGGGTCGGCTGTGAGAAGACCGCGGCGCGGCATGTGCTTGGTGCCGAACTCGTGATAGGCCGCGTACGGAGCATCGAAGCCAATGGTGGTGCTGGTCGCATCGAACGAATGCGACAGGCCATCGAGCAGGTCGCCGTAGCGCTCCAAGAGTTTGCCCCTGCCAGCCCCCAGTTTGCTGGCAGCCGGCGTGCCCGCGAAAGGATAGCTGGCCTCGGTTGTGGGTTCCCATTTTGCCCATTCATTACCGTTCGGGTCGCGGCGCGTTTCGAAGCGCGCGGAAACTCGGGCTTCCATCTCAAGGCCGATCTGGTCCATGAGCGGGGAAAGATCACTTGAGCGCTCGAGCAGCTGCTCGAGAAAGTCGAGTATCGGGCGATCGTCAATTTTGATGGTCAGCGCCATGTGCTATCCTTTAACCAAGGCGTTGCGGCAAAGTCTCCCGGCATCCGCTGAGGGCAGACCTGGGGCCCAAAGGTTCCGTCGGTGGTCAGGGGAGCCCACCGCGCAGCGCCCACGAGGCGGCCCAGGTGCCGCCTCATTTCTTTTGTGCTCGCCGCAACAGGCGGGCAATCTCGCGTTCGCGCAGTGCCTCGTCCCTGGACAGACGCCTGTAGCTGGTCACAAACAGCCCCTCGCCACTCACCGTCGCCTTGACCACGAGAACGTGGCCACCGCTCTGCTCATCCTCAACTTCACGCACGTAGATTAGGCTGTGTGTGCCAGTTCCGGAGTTATGCTCGACCCCGCGATGGGTATGCGAGTCCACCACGGCTTGCGCTTGGGCATACTCGGCTGGCGTCAGTTCGGGGTGTTCGCGACGTTGCTTCGCGGCGGTGTTCCCGGATAACACCCCCACCCGCGTGAGGGCTCCAATCGCGGCGGCGTCTATGGCCGGAATCACCACGAGCGGCCAGTTGCCCAGCGGATTCGCGAACCAACTCGCAAAGCCGGGATCTGCTGCGAGCAGAGCCACGGCTTGCGCAGCCAGATCGGGGTCAGCATTGGTGAGCTTCTCCCGTGCGAGCCGGGTCAGATGTGCGAGGCGCGCACGCTCGGCGGTGTCAGCAGTGCTTTGCGGGGCAGAGGAAGCCTGTGTAGCTTCAATGGCCGTTGGCGCCGCGGACGGCGCTACAGCTTGCGGCGCTACCCCGGTGGGCGCTGGTGCGAGACTGCTTTGTTCCTGGTTCAACGGGCGGGCTTGCCGCGCGCGGCCTACGTTGTAGGCGAAGCCGGGTTGAACGCCTTCGGGCACGGTTAGGGTTTCGCCTGTACGGGCGTTGGTCCAGGTCCGCGCATTGTCCGGCGGCGCCGATTTGATCATCGGTTGGCCGGTGGGCGTGGTGCCGCGATCGTAGTCGCGCCGTGATACGGGCGTGACACGGCACCGGCAATTGAAGCCGTTGGGCGGCAAGTGCGCATCCCAAAATGCGTCGTCCACCGGCAGCGTGACGTTGTCCCAACGGGCGTGCTCTTCTCGCACCTTCTCATCGCGCTGGGTGATGTAGCGGATGTAGGGGTGGCTGTCGCGGCGGCGCTCGATGCGCTCCCACTGGCCGGCGGCATGCGCCATGCGGGTGTTGGTGTCGTAGATGAGCTTGAGCCGGGCGGGGTCGAAAACTGTGGTCACCGTTCGGCCGGTTTTGGGGTCGAGTACTTCGCGCTCGCCCCACCAGCCCTTGCGCGCGAGATAGTCCGCCATGTCGCGCGTCCAGTCGCGGCGCGAGAGGTCGCCGCCCACACTGTCCACAATGCCTTGGCGCACTGCGCCGAGCACGTCAAGCGCGGTGAGTCGGCTCACGGTGAATTGGTGCACGTGCTCGCCCTGGCGCAGATCGCGCCAGTCGTGCGTCACGGTGAGCTGGTGGCGATCGCGAAGATAGTCCATCGCCTCCTGCGGGCGCAGGCGATACAGCTCGGCAAAGTCGGTGGCGGCCGACATCATTCACCCTCTTCGCCGATACCTGCCTGCGCGCCCATTCGTGCAGCGAACACCAGGCGGGTGAGCTCGTCGGCCAACAGATCCGGATCGAGATCACTGAGCAACGCCGGCAAACGCGCAATGAACTCGGCGGCGGTCTCGCCCTTGGCGGCAGCGTCGTCGGCGGCCACCTGAAGCTTGGCCAACCATGGCGACATCACCGGGCGCCAGTCGGCCAGCGCTTCGTCCACGATGACCCCCAGCGGATCCGCCGCGGCCGCTTCGTTGCGAGGCTCCGCAAACGCCACCCGCTCGACTTCCGTCCCAGGCGCTGGCGCATCTGGTGGCGGCGGGGCTGCGCGCTTGGTCCAGCCTTCGCCGTATTTGCTGCGCACCGCGTCTTCGCTGAGATCGAAGCCCATTTCAGACACATTCTTGTCGGTTGCGGATTCGGCCTGCTTGTCTTCTTCAGCGGAGATGTCGCGATACACGGTGCACGGTGCAAGGCCGTTGAATTCGCAGATCCACTTGATCAGCGTGGCGTTGAGGGTCTCCGAGAGCAGGTCGCTGTCGGCCTGGGTGAGTTCGAGCCGGACGCCTTCGCGCTCCTTGCTCGCTGCGGCCAGCGCCCCGCCGCCTTTCTGGCGCGGTTCCTGGCCGAGGATCACTTCCGAGATCCAGTCATCCATGTAGTTGCACAGGCTCTCCTGGGTCGAGACCGAGCCGGTGAGCTTGCTCTCAAGCAGCTCGATCATCGTGCCTTCGGGGGTCATCACGACGCCGTCGTTCGAGAAGGCCTTGAGGGCGTCGAACAGTGTGTCTTTCTCTTTCTTGCTGGCGTTGCGCGGGTATTTGCCCCAGGGCGTGGGGGTGCCGAAGCGGTCGTTGAGCTTGTTCCAGGCGATGATGCCCTTGCGCTTGAAGAACACCGGCCAATACAGCTGCAGGCCCAGGCCGGTGCCGTAGGGGTTATCGTCTTCCGGGTTGAAGCGATGCACCAGGAACTTGCGCTCGGGCAGCTCGACGCCGCGCACCATGTCTTGCTGGGTCAGCATGCGCAGCTGGGGCGGCTGGGTGTCGTCATCCTGCACATAAACAAAGCGGCGCTGCGCGCGCTTGATCACGCGCTTGGGGGTGTAAAGGCCGTCCCGCACCGTCCACACGATCTCGGCCGGGGCGAACCCGACGATCAGCGCCTCCATCAGGTCGGCGCACAGGCGGTCGAAGTTGAACGCTTCCAGCATCTGCTGCACCACTTCGGCATCCTGCTCGCTCGTGCCGTCGATGGGCGAAACCGTCCAGGGGCGACTGATCAGGGCGAGGATGCGCTTCTGCAGGCCCGAGAACACCTTGCCGTCGCGCTTCAGATCGCGGTAGAGCTGCCAGTTGTTGCCGTGCTCGCCGAGCAGCGGGTCATTCGGGCGGATGATGCCCATGAACAGCGGCTCGAACGGGTCGCGCTGGCGGCTGGCGACTTCGGTATCGAGCTCGGGGGCGGCCGGGGCGGTGGTCTTAGCCATTTAGGAATCCTGAAGTTTCGGCGCGCGCGCGCTCGCCGGCGTGGTCGCTCTGGTATTCGATGGGGGCTGCCGGGTTGCTGGCAGCGTGCTTGGCCAGCGCCAGCGCCCAGAAGCGGTCGGCGTGGCCGTCTGGCGTGCTTTCGGCCACGAAGCGGATGTTGCCAGCGGCCGTGGTCACCTTCTGCACCTTGCGCAGGTCGGCGCGGATCGTCGGATCATCTGGGATGCGCAGCGCGCGGTCTTCCATCGCGCCTTTCAGCGGGTACGCGAGCGCCTCCTTGACCTGGCCGGTGAACGTGACGGCCTCCACGCGGTGCTCGCCGAACTTGTCTTGCGCGTCATCGGCCCAGCCGATGCCCAGACCGGTGGCGTCGATGCAGATGCGGTCGGAGAGCGCGAACCAGGGGTAAAGGATGTCTTCCTGGGCGCTCTTGCGCATCTTTTCCATTGGGATCACCTTGCGGGTGTAGAGCACATCCCCGAGCTCCTCGAGCACCCACAGCACGGTCAAATCCTTCTTGCGGCCGATATCCACCCCGCAGAACAGACGCCCGGTGAATTTGTCAGTGACCTCGCGCTCCCAAGGCATGCCTGCCATGTATTCACAGCCGGTGATCAGCTCGTACTCGAGGAACTTGCTGTCGTCGTCGGACGGAATACACATGTATTCCTGGTCGAACGACTCGTCGTCGGCCGCGCCGGCCTTGACGAAATCGAAGTACTCCGCCTCGGTCATGTCCTGCTGTTCGGCCTCGGCCGGCAGTGACTGCTGCAGCTTGTAGAGAAAGCCCTGGTCGAGCGCATCCTGCAGGGTCACGCGGTGCAGGCTGATCTTCTTGGGGTTGCCCTTCTCGCGGATCTCGCGCACCAGGCCATTGAAAAATGAATTTGAGCCGCGGTGCGTGCTCACCAGCTCCATATTGCCGCCCCAGGTGATGCCGGGGTAGGCAATCGCCCACATCTTGCGCTGGTCGCGGTGCAGCGCGAATTCATCCAGGATGCGGCTGCCGCGCTTGCCGGCCTGGGCATCCGGGTTGCTGCTCATGCTGTGAATGCGTCGGCCGCTGGCGAACTGCAGCACATAGGCGCTGATCTTCCGCTCGGGGTCGATGACCACCTCGCCGAGATCCTGCGCCGCCATGTTCATGATGCCGGCCCACAGCTTGCAATCCTCAATGAACAGCCGGGCCTGGATGTCGTCACGGCTGCTCACCCATTCGTCGTGGCGCGCGCCCTGTGCGGCTGCGCGCTCGACTGCGGCATAGGCGGTCGACCAGCTGATGCCGATCTGGCGCGACTTCTCCATCAGCTTCAGTCGCGCCTGGTCCATGATCCAGGCGGTCTGGAACGGCAGAAAGATCGCGTCCGGGTTGGCCGGGATGATGCGCGCTCGCCCCTTGCGGGTGATCATCACACCATCCCCAGCGCTTCGCGGATCGCGCGCTTGGTGTCTTCGGTCACGCCCCCCTTGCTGCCCATGGCATCGAGCTTGGCGCGCTGCTCCTCGAGCAGGCGCTTGCGGGTGTCGTCTTCGACCTTGGCCTGGAACTGCTTGAGATTCACGCTCGATCGCGTGAGCGTGGCGATGTTCTTGGCGGCGGCCGAGAGCATGCCCACGCGGTCGGCCGAGTCGATCTCGTCGCCGGTGGCCTCTTGCATGTCGAGAATGGCCTCGAACAGCTCGGTCTGGATCAGCGCGGTCAGCGCCTCGGACCGGGCGTCTTTGTCATCGCCGGCCTGCGCCTGGATGATCTTGGCGGCCTCGGTGCTGGCGCGGATGGCCGACAGGCGTCGCTCGAGCTTCTGGCCGTAGCGATGCACCGCGGTGCGGCTGGGCAGTTCGCCCTCGGCCGCCTCGTCGGGGAAGGTCGCGCGCAGCTCGGCGATGAGCTCGTCGAGCGTCATGCGCCCTTCGGCGATGCGCCGTTCGATGTGGCCTTTGACCTCGGCCGAGAGCCGGTCGATGCTGCTTTTGCGGCCCATGGCGGCTTACCAGTACTTTTCCGGGCGTGCGATGCCCGGTTCGCAATCGACCGTGTATTCGGCCACGTCCACGCCGTAGCGGGTCAGCTCGCCAAACCAGCGGCCATCGGGTTTGCGGGTGACGCCCACCAGCTTGCGATCGCCCAGGTAGTCGAGCTCGCGGCGCAGTTCATGCGCGGTGGCATCCGGGTATTCAGACTGCGCCACCGACAGGATCGGGCCCTCGAATGCGCCGATCGGGCGGGCATTGTTGAGGGTGAGAATGATCAGCCAGCGCAAATGCTCGCGCCGGGCCTTGTGTGGGTCGATCATGACTGGCCCCCTTTGAGTGCCTGGTTTTCGATGCGTAGCGCCAGGCCGTCGAGCTTGGCCTCGATCACGCTCTGGCCGCGGATGTAGTCTTCGCGCCGCACATAGTGCAGCGGCATTTCGGCCTTGAGTTCCATCAGGTCACGCTCGACCCTGCGCCATTGGCCGGCCTCGTCATGCGCGGCCTTCTCGAGCACCGAGAACCGCGAGTCCCAATGCACCGAGTGCAGCTCGCGCGCCTCGTCCTGCGATCTGAAGCGCGCATCCAGGCGCTTCTCGATCTCGGCCAGCAGCACGCGCCCCATCGTGAAGGCCGCGCCCATGAAGGCCAGCAACAGCCCCCCGAGAAACGTCACCAGCGCCCACAAATCCACCTGAATGTTCATACGTCCTCCACAGACACTTCGTAATAGTTGAACGGCCCGTGGGTCTTCACCAGGGTGCCATACGGCATTCGATGCTGCCCCGCCCGCTTGATGACCAGCACGCGCACGCCATCCACGGCCAGCGATTGCGCAATGTTGCGCATCGCCACGCGCGTGAGCTTGCCCATGGCGGCCATGATCTCGACCTTGCGCGCATCCACCCGGCACAGGGTCGCGACCGCGACCGGCTCGTCGCCGAATTCATAGCTCTCATCCGGCCGATAAACCCGCACCACGCTGGTCAGGTGCTCGATATGAATCATTCCGGTGCCTCGTGCCAGTCGATCAGCGCATCAAGGCGTCGAACGCACTCGGCGTAGGCATCGCCTGCGGCGAGGGCCCAACCGGCGAGGTCGGCATCGGTGGCAGCGTGCCCGGCATCGGCTCGAGCAGCGCCGCCGGCGGGCTTGGGCAGATCGATGGCGAGGCCGGCGGCACGGTCGAGCACGCGTAAAGCAGGCTCGTGCAGGCACACACGGCCATCGGTGTTTTGAGCAAGTTCATGTTGCAGATCCTTTTTCAGCCGGCTGGCCTCGGTGCGTGCGCTTGAGAGCTGGCGGGTGAGCGTGTTGCCGCGCTCGAATGCGCTCGCCAGGGCCAGGCTGTTGGCGTCGGCCTGGGCGAACGCCTGGCGAGCCTGGTCGCGCTCGAGGGTGGCCACTTTGGCGTTTGCATTGGCCACCATGACGCGCGCCGGGCCATCGGTGACGGCGGCGCCGATCAGGGCGCCAATCACCGCCCCGGTCAGGCCCGCAGCCCACAGCAAAGTGGTCGACGGCAAGCCGATCACGGCGCCACCTCGAGCGTGGGCCCCCAGCCGGCATAGCGCGGCTGCAGCACCGTCATGATGCGCTGCGGGTAGCCGAGGTTTTCAGCGCAGTGGCTGCGATGCCGGCGCGCACTTCCGCAGGCGGCGTCGATATCCGCGCGCGCCTTGGTCGTGGCGTTGCGCGCCTCGGCTTGCCAGTGGCCTAGCCCGCCGTTATAGCTGCGCAGCGTGGCCCACATGCGGTCGGCCGGGTCGGCGATCGCGATGCGGTCCCACAGCCATTTGTTGTAGCCGACCAGCGCGCGCAGCGCCCATGTTGGGTTCTGCGGCTGGCAGTCGGCAGACGACATGCTGTGCAGATCGCACCACCAGCGCGCCGTCGCGGGCATGAACTGGGCCATACCCCGGGCACCGACCCGGCTCACCGTGTTGGGTTGCCACGCGCTTTCCTGGTGCACCTGGGCGGCAAACACCGCCACCGGGGCATTGAGGCCGAAGTGGGCATGCGCTGCGCGCACCAGCTCTGCCCGGTAGCGGTGGGCAACGGGCGGAATCTGCCCAACCTGGGCATGTGCCACGCCCATCGGCAAGAGCACCGCCACCACCAGCACGGCCAGCAAGGCCAGAAAGACGGCAATCTTCAGCGACCAGATCACGCGCGCGTTGAGCTCGCGCTCTTCGGCCTCGATCTCCTCGGTCAGCACGTCGAATGGGTCGCGGGGCTCGCGGCGCATGATCAGGCCCCGAGGGCGACGCCGATCATCGCGGATGCAATCAGCACCGCCCGGCGCAGCATCGCCGCGGCAAAGGCAATCGATTGTTCGAGCGTAATCGCCAGGCCACAGCCGGGCGTTCGGTCAGGCGCGACGATTCCGGCCTTATCAGGGCTGATGCCCCATGCGAGAAAGCGGTCAGGCCTTGCATAGGGGAACAAGCCGCGATCGATCCAGTAGCCCGCCCATGCGGCGCTGGTGATGAGGCTGAGTTTGTAGAGCGATACCGGGAGTTGTTGCGGAGCGATCAGCGCCACCACCAGGGCGAGCACGATCGAAACGGCCAGCCACGGCGCCATGCGCGGCAATTTGGGTAGAGACACGGTGCGGCTCCTGCAGGGTTGTTATGCAGGAGCGATTGTGGACGGCAGGCTGGGTGCGGCTTAAATGAAGGGGTTCAATTACGGCTGAGGCGCGCTCGGCCGTAATCTTAAGCCTGTATCAGGGCCGATGCACCGGCTTCTGTGCCAGGCCCTTCAGATGCTTGAGCGCGTCGACCTCGACCTTGAAATGGCCGATAGCCTTTTCAACCTGCACCAGGTCGATGTCGACGTAGTCGGTGGCGAATTGGTCGGTGCTCGCATGGTACTGCTCGGCCACACCGGGCGAGCCCGGCACGCCCCGCACCGCCTGTTGCAAGCGCGCGTAAAACGTCTCGAGCTCGGTCAGGTGTGGTGCAACGTGTTCCTTTCTGAAGATCGTCATCAATCACCTCTTGGAGTTGTCATGAGCAAGCAAGAACTTACCACCGAAAACATCGACGCGGACCTTCTTGATCGCATCGCCATGCGCCCCCTGCAGCGCGTCGAGACGCTGCGCAAGCTCATGCCCGAGATCAATCGCCGCTTTAACCACCTGCACGCACTGCTCGACCAGGCGCTCAATGGCGACGATGTGCCTGAGCACGATTTGCGGCTCGCCAGTGGCGATCTGCTCAGCGCGGTCGGGGCCGCCTGGCCAGAGGACGAGGAAGAGTAGCGCAAGCGCCGCCGATCCGCACCCTACCGGATCGAGATCACACGATATCCATCAATGCTGGTTTCGCACAAGAACGGCTCTTCGCCCCCGTATGCACCGAAGCCGTTCTTTGCGTTGATGTAGAGCGTGAACTTCTTGACCATGATGGTCTTTCCAGCCACCTTGGTTGTATCCGCGCCCCTGTCGACCACGGCCCCGACCTTGATACTGTCGGGGTCCTTGAACTTCAACCATCGATCCATCTGCGCCAGGCAGGCATCGCCCCATCGCGGCAGGGTCGCCGGCGCTGCGGCGCTTGCGGTGGGCGCTGCACGCACCTGCTTTGAGTCGGTGCCGCATGGCCTGTCGGAAAAAACCGTCTTCCCGTCGACCGAGCACTTGAACACCTGGGCCTGAGCGTAGGGGGTCAGCGCCAGGGCGATGGTCAGGGCAATCCATTTATGCAGCCCGGTCATCGCTCGCCTCCACGTTTGAACCCGGCCGGCGCACAGTTGCCGGAATCGCCACCAGCGCCTGGTGTGCGCCCGATATGCGCACCGGCACCCCGGCAATGTCATACGTCAGTGTGGCCTCGGCGGCGGGCAACTGCGACACCGCCTCTTTCAGCCAGCTCATTATCCATCGATTGTCCATCGCACCACCTTTTTGTCATGGCAATGCGCTAATCATAACCAAATTCGGCGCAATCGCTTTTGACATTATCAAATTTGCGTGACGGCCTTCACGGCGTGGTCTTGAGCGGCTGGCGGCCCTGCTCGGCTCGCTCCAGCGCCCGGCCCTGTTTCAGGTGGCTGAGCGTGCGCTCGACCAGGGCGAGAAACTGCGCGCCCTTCACCTGCTTGTGCTGGGCGGCCAGCTCGTCGGCCACCAGCCGGATCGCCTCGCGCACATCGGCGCTGAGCTCGGGCGCTTGGCTTTGCGTTTGCGTCTGTGCGCCGGAGTGCTGACCAGTTACCACGTAGAGCACATCCAAGCCCGCAGCTGCCAGTGCGGCCAGCTTTGCCGCTGGGGGGCTCGACACATCGTTCTGCCAATCGATGACCGTGTTCTTCTTGGCCCCTGCGGTTTCCGCGAACTCTTGAATTGTCATTCCAAGTCGTTCCCGCTCCCGTTTTAGCTGCTCACCGATACTCATACGGATATCCAGACAAAAATAAGTTGACGAGTCCGGATTTCCGGACCATCATTCACAACACACAACGCGCCACACGTTGCACTAACAGTCATTCACACAACGGAGGTTTCCAGATGGCTACCCCCAACGCCAATCAGATCAAGCACAACCTGCGCAAGCAGGGCCACACCCTCAAGTCGTGGTCCGAGGCCAATGGCTTCAAGTACCGCGACGTTTCCGAGGTCATCCGCGGCATCCGCCGTGGCAACTACGGCACCGGGCGGGACATCCGTCTCAAGCTCGGCCTGCCGGTCGACGAACAGCTCGCCGCGTGAGGACGATCGCCATGCGCATCAACACCACCACCATCAACAGTCGTGCCCTGTTCGCCCTGCTCGCCGTCAAGGTGGCTGCCGGCGCCCGCCAAGACATGACCGTCGCTCAATTCAAGACCCTTCTGCGCCGCCAGGGCAAAACCATCCGCGAGTGGGCGGACGAGCGGGGCTTTCCGCCGCGCGCCGTCTATCGCGTGCTCAACGGGCTGGACAAGGCCCACTTCGGCCGCGCCCATGACATCGCAGTCGCTGCCGGCATCAAGGCCGGCGACCAGCAGCAACTCGCCGCGTGAGGCCCGCCACCATGAACGACTTCACCATCACCCGCGACCGCGCCGGCTTTCGGGTCGACGCGCCCCTCATCGGCGAACCCGCCCTCTCGGCCGAGCTGGCCGCAACACTGCTCGTCCCCCAGCAGCGCCGCGTGCTGGCCGATCTCACGATTCGGTTCGAGGGGCTGCGCTACTTCGTTCCGTTTGCCGAGGTGGGCGAGCTGCTTTTTGTGCGGCGGGCGGAAGCGCATCCAGCAGTGTTTGTGTTTCCCGATGGATGGATGCCAGGCACTTCGGCATCAGCACCCCGTGCTCACAGTCCTTCGCGTATGCGTCGTGCTGCGAGCAGGTCGCCGCTACCCGACACCGGGGCCATCGCTCGAAAAAGGCGTGCCAGTGCCCGTCAGGGCATTCGCGCCGTGCATCAAGCCATGCGGCTGGGGCCGTTGCCCGCCCGCACGCCGGACAGCAGCGCCGGGGTAGGGCTCGCGATCCGGCTGCTGCCGATTGAGGCTGGGCTCCCGGCACCCGAACCCTGAACTCATGCGCACAGAAAGGGCAGCGGTAGGGCATATCCATGATCGCTTTCTCCTGCAGTGGTTGACGCCCTGAATTCTAGCCGCCTGCAAAGCGCTTGCACCCAATCCAAAACAGTTTGTTTTTAGAACAACGCAATCGAGGGCTTCACGAATGGCTCAACGAGTTTCGAAACCTGTCCCCACCAGCCTGCGCGCCGCGTTCGAGGCCGACAAGGCGCTGGCGCTCAAGCACAAGCGGCTGAGTGTGGAGCGCCTTGCCGAGCTGCTCGGCACCACCGCGGCCACGCTCTACAAGTGGCTCGAGACCGACAGCATGCCGGTGCGGGTGTTGATCGGCTGGCAGCACCTCACCGGCGGCCTCAATGTCGTGCGCTACCTGGCGAGCCGCGAGGCGGCGGTGGTGATCCAGATCCCCACGGGGCGCGCGCCCGATGCCGAGGACGTGCATGTGCTGCAGGGCACGCTCAACGGCGCGGTGGGCGCGCTGCTCGACTACCTGCAGGCCCGCACCGACCGCGACACCTGCATGGGCAAGCTTTCGACCGGGCTCGAGTCGCTCGCCTGGCATCGCGCCAACGTCGAGAAAAGCGAGCAACCCGAGCTGGAGTTCGGCCAATGAGCACCGACTACACCAACAGCAGCCAGCAGCGAATCCTGCGCCTGGTGGTCGCCATGTTCGGCGACATCGTCGACGGCTACTCGCCCGGCGAGCTGACCAAGCTCACCGGCCACAAGGCCGACGCGATGACGCGCGACCTCGACAACCTCATCACCGCCGGCATGGCGGTGAAGGAAGAAAACGGCCGCTACCGCCTCACCGCCCGCCTGCCGCAACAGGCGGTGAAGGTGTATGCGGCGCTGGGCCGCGCTGAAACGCGGGTGGCCGAAGTGAAGTCGGCCATCCATCGCAATGACAACTATTGAGGCTTGATATGACACAAGGACGTAAACCGATTGCCGCGCCGGACGTGGAGATTCTTGACCCGGCTGGCGAGGCACGTGCCGAGCAGGCGCTCGTGGTGATGCGGCAGCAGTCCATCGCTGACGAGACGGAAATCCGTGCCGAGGTGTATCGGCTGGGTCAGCTCGTCGGCGCGCGGCAGATCAATCAATGGAACATGAAAATGTGCGCCGCGGCGGATATTCATCTGCTTGACGAAATCACGAAATGCAAAGGATACAGACACATACCGATTCAGTTGCCAGACGGGAATATGCGCCCGGCGCAGAATATCGAAGAGTTCTGCCGGGTTGTATTCAACAAGAGCTATCGGGTATTTGCTGAATCTCGCAAAGCACTGAACGATTTGGGTGAAGAGTGCTACGAGCTTGCCAGCAGCTTCGGCCTGCCGCGCGCTCAGATGCGCCTGCTGATCAATCTGCCGGAAGACGAGCGGGCTGCCGTCGAAGAAGCCATGCGCGAGAGCACCGGCAAAGACGAAGTCGTCACCCTGATCCATTCGCTCGCCAACAAGCTCGACGAGGCGCATGCCGAGGTCGGCAACCTCAAGGGCGAGCTCGCGGCGACCGAGTCGATCTCCTCCGAAAAAACCAAGCGCATCGAAGACCTCATGAAGGCGAACCGCCGCATCCAGGCTGCCACGCCCGACCAGGTACTCACCGATCTGCATGCCGAATCCACCCGCATCGCCAACGATGCGCGCGGCGCGGTGATCGGCAACCTGCGCCAGGCGCTGCTCGCGGTGCAGCAGCACCACGACGCCCACGGCGGCAACAGTACGGTGTTTCTGGCCGGGCTGGTGTCGCAGCTGGCGCGCGACCTCACGGACCTGCGCATCGAGTTCGACCTGCCCGAGATCGACCCCGACGAGCACGGCTGGATCAACGCCGCCAAGGACTGACCGCCATGAACCCCGCATTGCTCGACGCCCTGTGCGATGTACGCAGCCGCGCGGCCCGCGCCGGGCATGGCGGCAAGGGCGCGGTGTATGCCGATGCCTGCCGGCGGCTAGGTCTCTCACCCGCCACGCTCATGCGCAAACTGAAGGATGTAACCGTGACCAATGACCGCAAACAACGCTCTGATGCCGGTGCCGTGGCGCTCTCGCGCGACGAGGCGGTGATCATCAGCGCGCTGCTGATGGACAGCCTGCGCAAGAACACCAAGCGCCTCATGAGCATCACCCAGGCGGTGGCGCTGTTGCGCGCCAATGGCGAGATCCGCGCCGAGTTCATCGACCCCGCCACCGGCGAGCTGCGCCCGCTGTCGGATAGCGCGATTTCGCGCGCGCTCAAGGCCTACGCCCTGCACCCCGAGCAGCTCTTGCGCCCCAGCGCGCACACCGAGCTGAAGAGCCTGCACCCCAACCATGTGTGGCAGATCGACGCCAGCCTGTGCGTGCTCTACTACCTCGACGCCCGCAACGCCCGCGAAACCGGCCTGCAGGTGATGGATGCCGACAAGTTCTACAAAAACAAGCCGGCCGCGCTCAAGCGGGTGGAGGCTGACCGGGTGTGGTCGTATGAAGTCACCGACCATTACTCCGGCGCCATCTTCGCAAATTACGTGATGGGGGCGGAGTCGGCCGCCAACCTGGCCGAGAGCTTCATCCGCGCCACCCAGCAGCGCGGGGCAGACCCGTTCTACGGCGTGCCCTTCATCCTGATGATGGACATGGGCAGCGCCAACACGGCCGGTGCCTTCAAGAACCTGGCGCGCCGGCTGCAGGTGCGCCTCGAGGCCCACATGCCCGGCAACGCACGGGCCACCGGCCAGGTGGAGAACGCCCGCAACATCATCGAGCGCAGCTTCGAAAGCGGCCTGCGCCTGGCGCCGGTGGCCGACCTCGACGCGCTCAATGCTGCGGCGGCCAACTGGGCGCGCTGGTTCAATGCCACCAAGATCCACAGCCGCACCAAGCGCACCCGCTTTGACGCCTGGATGGACATCGCCCCCGAGCAGCTGCGCACGGTCGATGGCGAGCTGGCGCGCGAGCTGCTCACCCATACGCCGGAAAGCCGCAAGGTCAGCGGCACGCTCACGGTGAGCTTTCGCGGTGCGGAATACGACGTGCGCGAACTGCCCGGCGTGATGGTGGGCGAACCGCTACAGGTGACGTTCAACCCCTACAAGCCCGGCACCGCCATCGTGCTCGACACCTCGGCCGAAGGCGCGGAGGTGCTGCACACCGTGCCCATGGTCGAGCGCGACCAGGCCGGCTTCCGTGAAGATGCCCCGGTGATCGGCGAAGAGCATGCCGCCCCCGCCGACAGCCAGGCCGACACCCACCGCAAGCTGGTCGAGCGGGTCGCCACCGAAGCCGACACCGATGCCGATGCCCAGGCCGTGCGCAAGCTGCGCAGTGCCTCGTTTGGCGGGCGCATCGACCCGGCCGCGGTGATCGACGAGGCGCAGATCCCCACCTATCTGCCGCGCAAGAGCACCGAGCTCGCGACCAACGTCACCCCCATCGACCGGGCGCCGGTGGCAGTGCTCAGCCACTTCGAGGCCGCCACCGAGCTCTTGCGCCGGGGTGTGGCGCTTACCGCCGAGATGAACAAGCGCATCGCCGAATGGCACCCCGCCGGCGTGCCCGAAACCGAGATCGAGCAACTGCAACACCGCCTCACCACGCGCGCCGGCCTGCGCGTGGTCGGCGAATGAGCGAGGAGTGTTTGTGCGACTGAAGTTGAAAGACACCATCGCCCGGTTGGGCATTGCGCAATGCGACCTGGCGCGGGTGCTGAACGTGAGCCCCGGCACGATTGCGCAGCTGTGCAACCACGGCATCTGGCCGCGCAACGACAGCATGTGCCGCGCGATGCGCGCCGGCATTACCCAGCGGCTGACCGAGGCCGGCGCCAGCGCCGACCAACTGGCCAGCGTATTTGAAGAATGGCCCCTGGCGCGCGGCAACGCGACAGAGGCCGATGCCCACGAACCTGAAAGCCACGAGGACGAACACATGTTACTACGCAACGAATCGCTCACGCACGAGGCACGCGAGCACTTTGGCCTGGATCGGTCGCCGTTTGTCGACGACATCCGCGCGCTCGACGACGTGTTTGCGTCGGCCCGCACCCGCCGGGCCCGTGCCGCGCTGCTGGATTGCGCACTCAACCAGGGCTTTGTGGCGCTGGTGGGCGAGTCGGGCAGCGGCAAGAGCACCCTGCGCGAAGAGCTGGAAGAGCGGATCCGCATCGAGCAGCGCCCGGTGGTGGTGATCAAGCCCTTCACCATGGAGATGGAGCGCACCGCGCGCCAGGGCAAGCCGATGTGGGCCGGCCAGATCTCCGAGGCCATCATCCACCAGCTGGCGCCCGGCACCAGCATTCGCAGCAGCACCCAGGCCCGCAACAACCAGGTGCGCGACCTGCTCGCAGCCAGCCAGCAGGCCGGCTACAACAACCTGCTGATCGTCGAAGAAGCCCACCGCATGCCGGTGAGCACCATTCGCGCGCTCAAGGGCTTCATGGAGCTGAAGATCGGCCTGCGCCGCCTGCTGGGCGTGGTGCTGATCGGCCAGCCCGAACTCGACAACACCCTATCCGACAAGCTCGCCGACGTGCGCGAGATCGTGCAGCGCTGCGAGCGGCGCGAAATGATGCCGCTCGACGACGATCTGCCCGGCTACCTGGAACACAAGCTCGCTCGCGCCGGCGCCCGCCTGGCCGACGTGTTTGCCGACGATGCCATCGACGCCATTCGCGCGCGCCTGGTGCGCATACCGCGCGGCGGCAGCATGGCCGAGGCCCGCAGCATTTGCTACCCCCTGGTGGTGAACAACCTGGTGACGCGCGCCATGAATGCCGCCGCCGCGACCGCCTTCCCGAAAGTCAATGCACAAGTGATTAAAGGATGCTGACCATGATTACCGGACCCCACGCCACCCCGCTGCGGCTCATCCATGCCGTGCATCCCTTGCCCGCCGAGCGCCCCCCGGTGCCGTCGGTGCTGTGCCAGCACACCGTGGCCCGCCTGGCCATGCTCAACGCCGCGGTGCGCCGCCTGCGCGAGCTGGGCGTGCGCATTGTGGCCGCCCAGGTGAATGGCGAATGGCCGGCCGAGGATGAGCCGCTGGTGCGCATCGAGCGCGACCCGCAGCGCTCGTTTGGCGCGTTTCTCGACGAAGCCGGGCCGCGGGTGTGGGCGCAGCTGCATGGCACGCGGGTGGCGCAGGCGAGCGCGCTGTTTCATGGCGTGATGGTGGTGTGGGAGGAGCGGTCATGAACGACCTCGCCAACCTCATCCTTGCGAAGCTCGCCCGGGCCAGCAGCAAGCGCCCAGCCCGGGCGGCCGATGTGGCGGCCCTGGTGGGTGGGCACGAGCCAGACTTCTGGCGTGCGCTCGAGCAACTGGTGGTGCATCGCCAGGTGGCCACCGCGCACATTCAAAGGCCGGCGCGCGACCCGGAGCCCTGGCTGGCGATCTGGCCGACCGGGCTGCACGCGGCCCCGGGTGGCTGGACCGGCAACAGCCACAGCTGCCTGTTTGTGCCCACGACGCCCACGCATGAGGCACTGCATGCCGCCCAGGCCCCGCGGGTGCGCGCAGTAGCGCCCGAGCCGGACCCCGCCCCGGTGCCTGCCGTGAGGCGGCCGGTTGGCGAACTGCAAAAGGCCGTGCTGACTGCAGCCCGCGGGCGTAGCCGTGCCAATGCGCTGCGCTTTGTAGACCTGGGCGCGCAGTTGAACAGCACTAACCAGACCCTGGTGTGTTGCGTGCGCCGCCTGGCGAGCCAGGGCCGGCTGGGCATCGCCGAGGTGGCGCCGCGGGGAAATTCGCGCCTGGCGGTGTACGACCTGGCCGCCGAGGCCAAGGCCGTGGCCACCGAGGTGGCCGCATGAAAACCCGCTGCCCCAACTGCGGCGCCACGCTCAGCCTGGATGCGCTCATGGCTCACGAAGCCGCCCGCGAAGCGCTCGCGCTGGTGTTTGGCCTCTCGGGCACGCTCGGCGCCGCGCTCACCCGCTACCTGGGCTTGTTCCGGCCGGCCTCGCGCGAACTCTCCATGGACCGCGTCGCCAAGATCTTGCGCGAGCTGGTGCCCGACATCCAGGCCCAGCGCATCGAGCGCAACGGCACGGTGTACCCGGCGCCGGTCGACGCCTGGGTGTGGGCCATCGGCCAGGCGCTGGAGGCCCGCGACGCCGGCCGCTTGAAATTGCCGCTCACCGGGCATGGCTGGCTGTACGAGGTGATCAGCAGCTGGCGCCCGAGCGCGGTCACGACGGCCCCGATCGCCACACAACCCGCATCCGCCCGCGCCTCGAAAACGCTGGGCGCGATCGCCGCCCTGGAGGACCGCGCCCGTGAATGAGATCGCCCGCTGGATCGAACGCGAGATTGCCCGCGGCCTGCAAGGGCTGATTGCCCTGCGCCTGCCCGGCGCGCCGGGCGAAGACACCGTGCAGATGACGCTCGACGTGTGGCTCGCAGCACTCGCCCCGCGTGCCGCCACCTGGCACGAGGCGACCGACGCCGAGCGCCTGCGCAGCGGGTTTCGCACCCTGTACGGCAGCTGCGACACCTGGCCCGCCCCGCGCGACCTGCTCGACGCGCTGCGGGCCGCTGCCGCCCCCGCCGCGCGCGCGCCCCCCCGCC
>DDUE01000038.1 GCA_002344625.1 Rhodocyclaceae bacterium UBA2346
GATGTCGAGCATCGGCTCACCGAAGAATACGTCGCCGCCCTGCTGCTCGAGCGCGAGCAGATTGCGCTGGATGGCGCCGATCGAGGCCGGGGAGATGTTGCCGTATTCGGTGGTGAAGCTCTTCGCATTCTCCCCCACGAACTGCACCATCGCGCGCAGGTCCTTGTGCGTCGCCGCGAGCAGTCGCAGGTCCAGCGCGATCGTCTCGCTGCCGCCGACGCGACGGATCGAGCGTTCCTGCAGCGCGCGCAGCAATTTGCTCTGCAGGGCGGGCGGCATGTCCCCGACTTCGTCGAGGAACAGCGTGCCGCCGTTCGCGAGTTCGAGCAGGCCCGGCCGGTCGCGGTCGGCGCCGGTGAAGGCGCCCTGAACGTGGCCGAACAACTCGCGCTCCATCAGCTCCGAAGGCAGCGCCGAGCAGTTCTCCGCCACGAACGGGCCGCGGTGGCGCGCACTGCGATCGTGCAGCGCGCGGGCGACGAGCTCCTTGCCGACGCCGGTCTCGCCGAGCACCAGCACCGGCAGCTCGAGCGGTGCGATCTTGTCGATCTGCGCCCGCAGATCCCGCATCGGCTTGCTGTCGCCGAGCAACTGGCCGCCGTCGCGCCGCAGGTCTGGGAGGCGTTGCTGCAGGCGACCGACCTGCTCGAACGCGTTTTCGGCGATATGCAGGATTTCGAATTTACCGTCCAGGACGGCCGCCTGTATCTGTTGCAGACGCGCGACGGCAAGCGCACGCCGCTGGCTGCGGCCCGGATTGCCCTCGATCTGTGGGCGGAGCGGCGGATCAGCACGCACCTCGCACGTGCGCGCACCGCCGGGCTCGATGCGAAATCGCTCGCCCAGCGCCGCATCGGTACCGCCGCAGACGGCGCCGAACTGGTCGCGCTGGCGTATGCGCCGAGCGCGGCCAGCGGTGTGGCCAGCGGCGAAATCGTGCTCGACGAGGCGCGCGCGCGTGAGCGCAGCACTGCCGGTGCGGCGGTCGTGCTCGTCCGCCACGATGCCGAAACGCGCGATATCGGCGCACTCGATCTCGCCGATGGCCTGCTGACGCAGCGCGGCGCGCGAACCTCGCATGCCGCGGTCGTGGCCCGGCAACTCGGGAAGGTGTGTCTGGTCGGTTGCGAGGCCTTGCGGATCGACAACGCGTCCCGCTCGATCAGCCTAGGGGGCACGACCCTGCGCGAGGGCGATTTCCTGACGCTCGACGGAAACGAGGGGGCCATCTACGCCGGCCACACCCGCATCGTGGAGGCGGTCCCCACCGAACTGGTCGAGCGGCTCGCCGCCCTGCGTGCCGCGAACAGCGACTGAGCGCTCGTGCCCGACCTTCGGTTGCGCCGCGCTGACCCGCCGGCGGTCACACCGTTTCCGCCACCACCTTCAGGATCTCGGCACCGTAGGCGTCGAGCTTGCGGTCGCCGATGCCGCTGATGCCGCCGAGCTCGGCGAGCGTGGTCGGGCGTGCGAGCGTGATTTCGCGCAGCGTGGCGTCATGAAAGATCACGTACGCCGGCACGTTGCGCTCGCGCGCAGTCGTGGCGCGCCAGGCGCGCAGCCGGTCGAACAGCGTCGTCGGCAGGCCTCCGGGAATGTCGATGGCGCTCGAGCTGCCGCGCCGGCGTGCCTGCTTGCCGCCACGCTCCGGGCTCAGGCGCAGGTGGAACGCGGCCTCGCCGCGCAATAGTGGACGTGCGAGATCGGTGAGCGCCAGCGCGTTGTAGCGCTCGGCGTCGACCGCGACGAACTCGCGCGCGATCAACTGGCGAAACACCGCCTGCCAGCGCTTCTTGTCGATATCGGCGCCGATGCCGAAGGTGCTGATGCGGTCATGACCGCGTTCGCCGACCTTGTCGGTCACCTCGCCGCGCAGAACGTCGATCAGATGGCCGGCGCCAAAGCGTTGCCCGGTGCGATAGACGCATGACAAGGCCTTGCGCGCTGCGTCGGTGGCATCCCAAGTCTGCGGGGGATTGAGGCAATTGTCACAGTTGCCGCAAGGCGGAGCGGTCTCGCCGAAGTAGGCGAGCAGGTGCTGGCGGCGGCAGTCGGTCGCCTCGACCAGCCCGACCAGCACTTCGAGGCGGTTGCGGGCGAGGCGCTTGAAGTCGTCGGAGGCCTCGGATTCGTCGATCATGCGCCGCTGCTGCACCACGTCTTGCGCGCCCCAGGCCATCCAGGCCTGGGCGGCGAGGCCATCACGCCCGGCCCGGCCGGTTTCCTGGTAGTAGCCTTCGATCGAGCGCGGCAGGTCGAGGTGGGCGACATAGCGCACGTCCGGCTTGTCGATGCCCATGCCGAACGCGATGGTCGCGACCATCACGATGCCGTCCTCGCGCAGGAAGCGCATCTGGTTGTGTGCGCGCGCCTCGACCGGCAAGCCGGCGTGGTAGGGCAGGGCCTTGACCCCCTGCTCGCACAACCATGCGGCGGTCTCCTCGACCTTGCGCCGTGACAGGCAATACACGATCCCGGCCTCGACCGGGTACTCGTCACGGATGAAGGCGAGCAGCTGGCGGCGCGGGTCGGCCTTCTCGACGATGGTGTAGCGGATGTTGGGCCGGTCGAAGCTCGAGATGAAGCGTCGCGCATCTTCGAGCCGCAGGCGCTGGGCGATCTCTTCGCGCGTCTGGCGATCCGCCGTGGCGGTGAGCGCGATCCGCGGAATCGACGGATAGCGTTCGGGCAGGATCGACAACTGCAGGTATTCGGGGCGAAAGTCGTGCCCCCATTGGGAAACGCAGTGGGCTTCGTCGATCGCGAACAACGCCAGGCGGCGAGTGTCGCGCAAATGGTCGAGTGCATCGAGAAAGCGCGGGGTCATCAGGCGCTCGGGAGCGACATAGAGCAGATCGAGCCGGCCGGCGAAGAGGTCGTTCTCGATCCGCCGGGCCGCGTCCATGTCGAGGCTGGAGTTCAGGAAGGCGGCCGCGACGCCGGCCTCGACCAGTGCGCTGACCTGGTCGTGCATCAGCGCGATCAGCGGTGAAACGACGATGGCCGTGCCTTCGCGCAGCAGCGCCGGTATCTGGTAACACAGCGACTTGCCGCCACCGGTCGGCATCAGCACCAGCGCATCACCGCCGTCGGCCACATGCTCGACCACCGCCTGTTGTTCGCCACGAAATGCGGTGTAACCGAATACATGCTCGAGCTTGTGAAGGGCGGCGTTGCCTGGTTTGGCGTCGGTGGCTGGTGTGTTCATGCCGGCATTTTAACGGCCACGGGCGTCGTGCGGGCTTCGAAGGTCGGTGCGCCGCGGGCGTGGCGACCCTTCGCGATGTGCGCGCTGCAGCATCAAGTCGCCTTCTGTGCCGATAGAGTTGGCTGTTTGCATGGATTGTGCCCGTTGCTTACCAGATGTTGCATGGCAGCATATTGACAAATGTCAAAAAATCTCGTTGCGACCGTCAAAGCGGCTATGGCATGATCAGCCGAGATTTGCGGAACGGCAGGCGCCTGCGGCTTTCGGGCCGGGATTCACGCGCCGCCGCCGATGATCGAGGCATCACAACAATCCATCTGGATCGTTGACGGCATGAATGTCCGGATCTGCGACGAGCCCTCAGAAGGCTCGCCGGGCACCGCTGGCGTGTACGTTGAACGATCGGATCCACTCGAGGGTTGGAAAATGAATCTATCAGGTCGCCTGGTGCTGTCAGGCTCGTCGCTGATCGTGTCCGGCAGCGCCCTTGCCCAGAGCCGTTTCAATTTCCAGGAGCCTGTCACCTCGGTCGCCGAGCAGCTCTACGACCTGCATACCTTGATGCTGATCATCTGTGCGGTCATCTTCGTCGCGGTATTCGGTGTGATGTTCTGGTCGGTGTTCAAGCACCGCAAGTCGCGCGGGGCGGTTGCCGCCAATTTTCATGAAAGCACCACGGTGGAGATCCTGTGGACGATCGTGCCGGTGTTCATCCTGGTGGGTATGGCCTGGCCGGCGACCAAGACGATTCTCTACATGAAGGACACGTCTTCGCCCGACATCACGATCAAGGCGACGGGTTATCAGTGGAAGTGGGGTTACGACTATCTGCAGGGCGAGGGCGAAGGCATTCGCTTCGTCTCCAATCTGTCGACCCCGCGCGAGCAGATCGAGGGCAGCGCCGCCAAGGGCGAGCACTATCTGCTGGAGGTCGACAACCCGGTCGTGGTGCCGGTAGGCAAGAAAGTCCGCCTGCTCACGACCGCGAGCGACGTGATCCACTCGTGGTGGGTGCCCGCGTTCGGCGTGAAGCAGGACGCCATCCCCGGGTTCATCCGGGATACCTGGTTTCGCGCCGACAAGGAAGGCATCTACCGCGGCAGCTGTGTGGAGCTTTGCGGCAAGGACCATGGTTTCATGCCGATCGAGGTGCATGTGGTTTCGGAACAGGCTTACGCGCAATGGGTTGCCGGGCAACTCGCCGGCAAGGCCGCGTTGGCGTCGAATTGAGCCGGCGATTTGCAGGTTCGTCGAGGGCCGGTTGAGCCCGCGGCGCGGGCGACATATTCAATCCGGCCGATGAGCGTTGCGGCCGGTATCGCGAAGGAGGCAGCATGGCGGCGGTAATCCCCGATCATTTGAACGAACATCACCATGGACCGAGCGGGTTGATGCGGTGGATCACGACCACCAATCACAAGGACATCGGCACGATGTACCTGCTTTTCAGCTTCGTGATGTTCCTTTCCGGCGGGGTGATGGCGCTGACCATACGGGCGGAGCTGTTTCAGCCCGGCCTGCAGGTCGTCGTGCCGGAACTGTTCAACCAACTGACCACCATGCATGGTCTGGTGATGGTGTTCGGCGCGATCATGCCGGCCTTCGTCGGCTTTGCGAACTGGATGCTGCCGTTGATGGTCGGTGCTTCGGACATGGCGTTCGCGCGCATGAACAACTGGAGCTTCTGGCTGCTGCCGGTTGCCGCCGTGATGCTGATCGGTTCGTTCTTCGTGCCGGGCGGGGCGACCGCGGCGGGCTGGACCCTGTATCCGCCGCTCTCGATCCAGATGGGCATGGGCATGGATCTGGCGATCTTCGCGATCCACATCATGGGTATCAGCTCGATCATGGGCGCCATCAACATCGTGGTCACGATCCTCAACATGCGTGCCCCCGGGATGACCTTGATGAAAATGCCGCTGTTCTGCTGGACATGGCTCATCACCGCCTATCTGCTGATTGCAGTGATGCCGGTACTTGCCGGCGCGGTCACGATGATCCTCACCGACCGGCATTTTGGCACCAGCTTCTTCAACGCGGCCGGCGGGGGGGATCCGGTGCTGTTCCAGCACATCTTCTGGTTCTTCGGGCATCCCGAGGTGTACATCATGATTCTGCCGGCGTTCGGCATCGTGAGCCAGATCATCCCGACCTTCGCCAGGAAACCTCTGTTCGGCTACGCGTCGATGGTCTACGCCACCGCATCGATCGCGATTCTGTCGTTCATCGTGTGGGCCCATCACATGTTCGCGACCGGCATGCCCAAGCAAGGTCAGTTGTTCTTCATGTATGCGACGATGCTGATCGCAGTGCCGACCGGGGTGAAGGTGTTCAACTGGATCGCGACGATGTGGCGCGGTTCGATGACCTTCGAGACGCCGATGTTGTGGTCGGTCGGTTTCATCTTCGTGTTTACGCTGGGTGGTTTTACCGGGCTCATCTGTGCGATCGCTCCGGTGGACATCCAGCTGCACGACACCTACTACGTCGTCGCGCACTTTCACTACGTATTGGTCGCCGGCAGCCTGTTCGCGCTTTTCGCCGGGGCCTACTACTGGCTGCCGAAATGGACCGGCCACATGCCCAACGAGACGATTGGCAAACTGCATTTCTGGTGCTCGATGGTCTTCTTCAACATCACCTTCTTCCCGATGCACTTTCTCGGCCTGGCCGGCATGCCGCGCCGGATTCCCGACTACGCGCTCCAGTTTGCCGATTTCAACGCAATGGCGACCGTCGGCGCGTTCGGGTTCGGATTGTCGCAACTGATATTCATCGTGGTGGTGGTGAAATGTGTGCGCGGCGGAGAAAAAGCGGCCGCGCGTGCCTGGGAGGATGCCGACGGTCTCGAATGGACCGTGCCTTCGCCGGCGCCGCACCATACCTTCGAAGAAGCGCCGGTATTCAAATGAACCCGCGTTCGGCGCGCGGCGGCCTGTGAGCCGGGCGCCGTTCGTCCCTTCTTGGACTGACCATGATCGATCCTTCGATGAGTGACAATCGTAAAGCCGCCAATCGCCGCACCGGCCTCGCACTAGCAGCGGTCGCCCTGGCGATGTTCCTGTTCGTGGTCGTGCGCCGCGGTGTTTTCGGGGTCTGAAGCGCATGCCGAACCAGAACTCACTGCATGGCGAAAACCGCAAGCTCCTGGTACGCCTTTCGATTGGCGCGCTGGTCATGTTCGGGTTCGGATTCGTGCTGGTGCCGTTCTACGAGAAGATCTGCGAGGTCACCGGCATCAACAACATCCTCAAGGCTGACGAAGTCGTCAACACCCAGGTGGATACGAGCCGCCTGATCACGGTCGAGTTCGACGCCAACATCCACGACCTGCCCTGGCAGTTTCATCCGCTGCAAAGTGTGGTGCGTGTGCATCCCGGCGAACTCGTCACGGTTGCCTACGAGGTCGAGAACACCCGCGACAGGCCGGTCACCGGTCAGGCGGTGCCGAGCTACGGCCCTGCGATATCGGGCCAGTTCTTCCGCAAGATGGATTGTTTCTGCTTCACCCAGCAGACCCTCGCGGCCGGCGAGCGCCGAACCATGCCGGTTGCGTTCGTGCTCGATCCGGCGCTGCCCGATGATGTGCATACGGTCACCCTGTCCTACACCTTCTTCGAGATCGCCGGCCGCAATGCGGCTTTGCCCGCGACCGGTGATGGCGCGTCATGAAGCAGCCCGGAGCGCGGCAGCCTGTGGACGAAACCGCGGGGCCGGTCGAGCGGGCAGGGTTCCTGGCGACCATGAAAGCGGTGCTGTGGGCCTTTGCGGGCATTCGCAAGCGTAGTGACTATGGCCGTGACGCCCGTTCGCTCGACCCGCGGGCGGTGATCGCGGCGGGGGTGCTGGGTGGAATCGTTTTCGTGCTGACGCTGGTCATGATCGTGCGACTCGTGGTCGGTGCTTGATCAATGGGGAGAATCTAGATGAGCCACGCGGTGGATAAGTACTTCGTCCCTGAGCCGTCCAAGTATCCGATCTTCGGGTCGATTGCGTTGCTGCTCTTCGGCACGGGGGCGGTGCTGTGGCTCAACGAGACGGGTCCCGGCCCCCAGTTGTTCTTCCTTGGCGTCGCGGTACTTATCTACATGTTGTTCGGCTGGTTCGGGCAAGTGGTTCGCGAATCCGAAAGCGGCGAGTACGGCAAGCGGGTCGACAAGTCGTTCCGATGGTCGATGGGCTGGTTCATCTTCTCGGAGGTGATGTTTTTTGCCGCCTTCTTCGGCGCGCTTTTCTATGCGCGGGTGTTGAGCGTGCCGTGGTTGGCCAGCGGCGACAACGAAGCCTTGCTGTGGCAGGGTTTCACGGCCGATTGGCCTTCTGCCGGCCCACGGCCGGACGAGGCGTTCACGCCGATGGGCGCCTGGGGTATTCCCGCATTCAATACCCTGTTGTTGCTGACTTCGGGTGCCACCCTGACCTGGGCGCATCATGCTCTGCTCAAGGGCGATCGCGGTCAGCTCAAGCTCGGCTTGCTGCTCACGATCCTGCTCGGTGTAGTGTTTCTCGGGTTCCAGATGTACGAGTACGTGCATGCCTATGCGGACCTCAACCTGCGTCTCGACAGCGGCATCTATGGCTCGACGTTCTTCCTGTTGACGGGGTTCCACGGTCTGCATGTGACGATCGGCGCGATCATGCTGACGGTGATGCTGTTCCGGGTGATGGCGGGCCACTTCCGGCCGGACCACCACTTTGCCTTCGAGGCAACGGCGTGGTACTGGCACTTTGTCGACGTGGTATGGCTGATTCTGTTCGTAGTCGTCTATTGGCTCTGATGACGTGCCCGGAAGATGACGCCGCTACGGTTCATAGCTTGCCCGTGAGCAGGCCGGTGGCATAACCGATCATGAGCATGAGAAACAAGGTGATAGAAAGGCCGACCCGGATCGCGAGCGCCTTTACGGTGCGGGTGCCGGAGCCCTTGTCCTTGAGCAGGAACAACAGGGCGGAGCCGAGGCTCGCGACGATCAGAACGAGGAAGACGATGACGACCAGGCGCATGAAGGGGCTCCAGCGGACGAATCCGACCAATGACTGCGATCGCGCCGTTGCTAACGTGGGCGCTGCCGGGCATTTTCGCGCCAAACGCGTCGTCGCGCGCGCTTCGATGCGGGTGTTTTGATTGGCGCGGCGTCGAGTACATCCGCTACCGCTGCTGGCGGGCGCGGTGGTTTGTGTGATCGGGCTGCTATTGGGCAATTGGCAGATGCGGCGTGCGGACGAGAAGACGGCGCTGAGCGATGCCATCGCGGCCGCAGCGCAGGTAAGGCCGGTGGATGGGCGCGCACTGATCGACCCATCCGAGTGGCAAGCGGTGATTTTGGAGGGTGAGTGGGTCGGAGAAGGTACCGTCTTTCTGGACAACCGCATCCACTTGGGCATGGCCGGCTACGAGGTACACACGCCGCTGAAACTCTCCAGGGAACGTGGCTTCGTTCTGGTGAAGCGCGGTTGGATCATGGCCGGCCCGGATCGCGGCAAGTTGCCGTCGGTCGCAGTGCCGGAAGGGGTTGTCGCCATCGAAGGGGTGGTGCGCAAGCGGCACGGGGAGGGATTTACGCTTGCGAACTCGCCGGGCGATGGTGTCGTGCTGCAGTACATTGACCTCGATCATTACCGGAGCCGGACCGGCATCGCGGTGCGTGACTGGGTGCTTCAACAGAATGCAGGGCCGGAGGACGGCCTGGTGAGACAGTGGCCCCGACCTGATGCCGGGGTGGATCGCCACCATGGCTACGCGTTCCAGTGGTATTCACTGGCGGGCTTGGCCTTGGTCCTGACCTTGGTCTACACGAGTAGGAGTATCTTCAGACATGCAACGTAGCGCAAAACTGACGCTGGCGATTCTGGCGCTGGTTTGTACCCTGCCGATCATCGCGTCGTATCTGGCCTTTTACGTCTGGCAACCGCATACGACCATGAACTATGGCGAGCTCATTCAACCTGCGCCCCTGCCCGACGCCCGGCTGAACGGCTTGGCCGGTCAGCCGGCTGTCGATCGCGGGGCGCTGAATGGTCACTGGACGCTGGTCTATGCCGGCTCGGGTGATTGCCGTGCGGCCTGCGGCGAGGCGCTGTACGCGATGAGACAGAGTCGGCTGGCGCAGGGCAAGGAGATGGGGCGTGTCGCCCGTCTGTGGCTGGTGACCGACGACGTGACGCCCACGCCCGGGGTCATTCAACAGCATCCCGAATTGCGTATTGCGCGCGGCCACCCGGCCTGGATCGCAAGTCTGCCCGCCGCGGAACGCGAGGCGCACCTGTTCCTGGTCGATCCGCTGGGCAATGTCATGATGCGCTTTCCGGCCCAACCGGATGTGAAGCTGGTCATCAAGGATCTGCAGCGCCTTCTCAAGTATTCGGGGTTGGGTTGATGCAGACCTATCGTCGCCTGCTGTTGGTCGCGCTTTCCCTCACGTTGGTCGTGGTGGTGTTCGGCGCCTACGTGCGCCTTGCGGATGCCGGACTGGGCTGTCCCGATTGGCCTGGTTGCTACGGGAAGCTCACGCCGGCGCATGCTGCGGAGCAGATTCTCGATGCCCATGTGGCCAATCCCCATGGTCCGGTAAGCCTGCCCAAGGCGTGGAAGGAAATGATCCACCGCTATCTGGCGAGCGGCCTGGGGCTGCTGATCATTGCAATTGCCTTGCGCGCGTGGCGTTTGCGCCGTGAGCCCGGCAGTGCCCCCTGGCTGGCGAGCGGGCTGGTCGGGGTCGTCGTCTTCCAGGGCATGCTGGGGATGTGGACGGTGACCCTGCTGCTCAAACCCGCAATTGTCACCGCGCACCTGCTGGGGGGGCTCGCTACCCTGGCATTGCTGGTGTGGCTGTCACTGCGGGCATTTCGTTTCCAGCGGGCCGGGACCAGCCCGGGAATGTTGTTGCTCGGGCGCTTGGGGTTGGTTCTGCTGGTGGCCCAGATCACGCTTGGCGGCTGGACCAGCACCAACTACGCCGCGCTGGCATGTTCGGACTTCCCGACCTGTCACGGTAGCTGGTGGCCCGAGGGCGACTATGCGAACGCGTTCCATGTGGTGCGCGAACTGGGCATGACGCCGGATGGCGAACTGCTGTCGCTGGCGGCGCTCACGGCGATCCATTGGATGCACAGAGTGGGCGCCGTGCTGGCGGGGGGGGTACTGTTCCTGTTGGCCTGGCTGTTGTCGCGCCGACAGGCGACTCAGCATGTCGGCCTGGCGCTCCTGGCCTGCGTGGTGCTGCAGGTCTTGTTGGGCGTTGCGAATGTGGTTTTCGGGTTGCCCCTGCTGCTGGCGGTGGCACACAACGCGGGCGCAGCGTTGCTGGTCGTCGTGATGATATGCGTCAACTATCGGCTGGTGCGTGAGGGGGCCGCGGTGCGGGCGGAAAGGAGGGGAAATGAGCGGACCGAACACAAGAACTCTTACGCTTGACCGGCTTGCAGCCAGTCGTCGTTTGCATGCCTTTTATGTGCTGACCAAACCCAGGGTCAATACACTGATCGTGTTCTGCGCCATCATCGGCATGTTTCTCGCGGTTCCGGCGGGTTTGCCCGATGCGGCGCGGGTGCTGAGCGCAACACTCGGTATCGCATTCGTGGCCGGCGCCGCTGCTGCCTTCAACTGCATGATCGAAAGTCGCATCGACGCCCATATGTCACGTACGCGCGGGCGCCCTTTGCCGCGCGGTGAGCTCGGCAATGGCGAAACGCTGGTGTTTGCGGGGGTGTTGGGAGCGTGCGGGCTCGTGATCCTGCACCAGTTCGTGAATCCGCTCACGATGTGGCTGACGCTGGCGACCTTCGTAGGATATGCCGTCATCTACACGGTGGTGCTCAAGCCGCGTACGCCGCAGAACATCGTCATCGGTGGTGCTTCCGGTGCGATGCCGCCCGTGCTGGGCTGGGCGGCCGTCACCGGAGAGGTCAGCGCGGATGCGCTGTTACTGTTCCTGATCATCTTCGCATGGACACCGCCGCATTTCTGGGCGCTGGCGCTCTATCGCACCGAGGACTATGCCAGGGCGGGTCTGCCGATGCTGCCGGTCACCCATGGCGAACAATATACGCGGCTATCGGTTCTGCTCTATACCTGTATCCTGTTCGCGGTGACCCTGCTGCCGTTCGCAACCCGCATGAGCGGATGGCTCTATCTGTTTGCGGCAGTGGCACTCGGCGGTGCTTTTCTGCATCATGCCTGGCGGCTGTATGTCACGTACAGCGATCGCCTGGCGCGCAAGACGTTCAGGTTTTCGATCCTCTACCTGTTCTTGCTATTTGCGGGTCTTCTGACCGATCATTACATCCGTTTCTGATCGAAGGCTATCGCTGATGCTTCGCTTCCTGATGATTGCGGCAACCGCTCTCGCCCTTGCCGGCTGCGGCGGTGAAACCGGAACCCGCTTTTACAACACCGATCTTACGGGCGCAGCGTACGGCAAGTCGCTGTCCTTGACCGACCATCACGGCGATCGGCGCGAACTGGCCGATTTCAAAGGAAAGGTCGTTACCCTTTTTTTTGGTTTCACACAGTGCCCTGACGTGTGTCCGAGCAGTTTGTCCACCATGAGCGAGGTCATGCGACAGCTCGGTGCGGACGCCGATCGCCTCCAGGTGCTGTTCGTGACCGTCGATCCGGAGCGTGACACCCGCGAGCTGCTCGAAGCCTATGTACCCGCTTTCGATCCACGTTTTCTGGGCCTGTATGGCGACCTCGAGGAGACCGCAGAGGTCGCGCGCGAATTCAAGGTGTTCTACCGCAAGAGCGGTGATGTCGAGGGCCCGAACTACACCATCGACCACTCCGCCGGCACCTATGTGTTCGATCCGAACGGCCGCCTGCGCCTGTACATCAAGCACGGCGAACCGGTGGACAACATCGTGGGCGACATCCGGCTCCTGCTCGACGGAAAGTGAGGCGGGTGGGCCAACCGACGGCTACCGCGTTGTCCCGACGAGGAAGGGGAGGGCGCCACTGAAGGCGCCCTACGCTATTTTGAAGGCGAACGGTGGCGGCTCGTCGTCATGCCGCCAGCAGGCCGCGCATCTTTTGCATCGCCTTTGCCTCGATCTGGCGGATGCGCTCGGCCGAAACGCCGTATTCGGCGGCAAGCTCGTGCAGGGTTGGGCTGTCGCCCTCGCTGAGCCAGCGGCGGCGCACGATATTGCGGCTGCGCTCATCGAGACTCGCCAAGGCATCGCTCAGGCCTTCGTCTTGCAGGCGTGCCGATTCGGCACGTTCGAGAACCTCGGACGGTTCGGCATGAGGGTCGGGCAGGTAGGCAATCGGGGCGAAGCGTTCCTCCTCGCCGTCGTCGCGGTCGCCTTCCAGGGGCATGTCGCGTCCGCCCAGCCGGGTTTCCATTTCGACGACTTCCTCAGGCTTTACGCCGAGCTGGGTCGCAACCGCCGCCACTTCGTCGCAGTTCAGGGTGCGGGTGTCGGTCTTGAGACTGCGCAGGTTGAAGAACAGCTTGCGCTGTGCCTTGGTCGTGGCGATCTTGACCAGGCGCCAGTTGCGAATGATGTATTCGTGGATCTCTGCCTTGATCCAGTGGATCGCGAACGAAACGAGGCGTACTCCGCGCGCCGGATCGAAACGCTTCACGGCCTTCATGAGGCCGACATTGCCTTCCTGGATAAGGTCGGCATGGGGCAGGCCGTAGCCGAGGTAACCGCGCGCAATCGCAACGACCAAACGCAGGTGGGACATCACCAACTGGCGAGCGGCATCGACGTCGCCTTCGTCATGCAGGCGTCGTGCAAGCTCGCCTTCTTCCTTTTCCGTCAGAAGCGGGATGCGGTTGACCGACTGGATGTACTGGTCGATGCTGCCAACGGTGGATGGAGCAGGCATCGCAAGTGCATGAGTCATGTTTATTGATCCTCCTTGGTCGCTATTTTAGCACTCTGTGCTTGGGAGTGCTAAGGAGGGTATGAGTTCCGCAGTCCGGCTAGTTTAGGCGGCGTGCCAGGCATGTCCGCCCGTGCTTGATGTGCTTGTGCTTGCGGGGCGTTCGCCCACGAACGCCGAGACCATGGTCTGATCGATTTCCTCAAGTATGACGCGCCACATCGGCTTGACCAGAAAGCGCATGTTTTTGATGATCGACTGCACATCCATCATCGAAGGCACGCGCGCGCCACGATGCTCCACCGCGCCGCCGATCTGGCGGATATCGACTCCGAGCTTGGCGAAATGAGCGGCAAGGCGTGGTTCGGTGAGCACGAACATCGTGTCGATATTGCTGCGATGCGCCATCGCGACTGCGCCCAGATAGAGCCCGATGGGAATATAGGGAAAACGTGGCTGGCTTCGGGTGCCGAAGTCCTCGTCGTTGATCGGCGCGGGGCTCTGCGCTTCGCCGCGTCGACGTCGGTAGTAGGCACGTACCGCCAACCTGGAAACCTCGGCGATTCGTTCGCGGGGCAGTTTCATCGGATCGACGATGGAGCGGTCGAGCGTGGCTGCGCATGTTCGTTCGAATGGCAGAAGGCCGCTTCGGTCGTTGGGATCGGTCAGCACCAGACGGGTGCAGCCGACCAGGGTGTCGGGTTCGGTGCTGGTTCGGATGAGGCAATGCAGGCTGTGGCGATCGTAGCTGTCGATCTCGCGGCGGTCCGGGCGCTCGGGCTCGAACTTGAGCTCTTCGCAGTACACTTCGTGGCGTATTCGGTAGACGTCGTCGCGCAGTGCGTCTGATGCGGCCGCTTGGATTTGGAAGTACTTGCGGAATCCGTGCCCCAGGTTGAAGCGATCAAACAGTTTCATGGTTCAACTTCCTTGGCGCAGCGCCTCGACCACCGGCATACCGGAAACCCTGCGGGCCGGAATGACGGCCGCGAGCGCAGTTGCGAAAAAGCCGATCACGAAGGCCGAGGCCACGGTCAGCGGGACGATCCTTATGAAGGCAGTGTAGCCGATGTTCGCATTCGGTGGCGGCGGCATCGGGATGCCGATCGCCGAGATTCCCAGCGCCAGCAGCACCCCCGCGATCACCCCGAGCGATGCGCCCATCACCCCGAGCAACATGTTCTCGACGATGATGAGCTTGAAGATGTAGCTCTTGCGGTTGCCCAGCGCCTGGAGTGTGCCAAACTCTCCCATGCGCTCGAAAGTGCTCATGTTAACGCTGTTGGCGACCGACAACAGCACCATGCACAGGATGATGAGCTGCAGAACACCGAACTGGCGGTCGTAAAGCTGCAGTGTCTTGTCGTAGAAGTCCGAAAGCGTTCGCCAGCTGCGGGCTTCGGTCTGAGCGGGGTCGAGCAGGGTGTTGATCGCAGCCAGCCCGGCGTCCGTGTCCTCGGTCCGATGCAGCGTGATGACCAGGACGTTGGATCCGCTGCTGGCCATCAACTCTTGTGCCGCAGGCAGCGGAATGCGCACCGCGCGTGCGTCGAAGTCCTTCGAGAAACTCTGGAACACGCCGACCACCTCGAAATCGAGTGTGTTGAGTGCGCCGTCCGACGTATTCATCACCAGGGTCACCGGGTCGCCAGGGTGCAGATTGAGCGAATGTGCGACCCCTTGGCCCACGACCATGCCGAAGCGGTCGGTGTCGGCAAGATGGCGGCCCGCGGTGATTTGCAGATAAGTGCCGAGGCGCGCTTCCTTGTCCGGTTCGATGCCCTCACCGATGATTGCCAAATCGCGGCGGCCGTTATTGAGCAGTCCGGCGAAGTTGAGCCGCGCGGCCACTTCGTCGACCTCATGCAGCGCTGCGATGCGCTGGGCCAGTGCTTCCGGAGCATCGATCAGGAAACGGTCGGGCTGTCGTGTGCCGCGTTCGAGGTAATCCTTGCGGAACACCTGCACATGGCCGGTCTGTGAGTGGATGATCGCTTCGCCGAGCTGAATGAAAATGTCGTGTACGAAACCGCCCGCCAGGATCAGACCCGATACGCCGAACATGATTGCCGCGAGCGTCATCGCGGTGCGCATCTTCTGGCGAAATACGTTGCGAATCGAGAGCTTGAGCAGCATGGTGACCTAGCGTTGGTGACGGAGCGCGTCGACGATGTTCAGGCGCGAAGCCTTGAGCGCGGGGAATATGCTTGCTGCCAGGGTGGTCAGGAAGGCAAGCAGCCAGGCATCAAGCGCCAGTGTCGGCGAGATCGCGATCTGGCCGATGTAGCCACGCGCCATCCCGGGTGGGGGAGGCATCGGGATGCCGATTGCGGAAATGATCTCGCTCAGCATGAATCCAAGCAGCACACCGAGAATGCCGCCCACGACGCCGAGGAGCATTCCCTCCCAGATAAACTGAGCCAGAATGCCGCGCCGTCTGACGCCAATCGCCATGGCGGTGCCGATTTCGCTGGTCCGCTCGATCACCGCCATGGTAAGGGTGTTCGAGATGCTGAGAACGACTATGAAGGCGATCAGAATGCGCACTACGCCGACCTGCTTGGTAAACAGTTCGACAGTTTTATTGTAGAAATCGGCAAGCTCGGTCCATGGGATGATTTCGAACTCGGTTGATGGTAGCCGCGCGCGCAGGTCGGCGATCACAGTGTCGGTCGAGTCGGTTTTGTCGAGCAGAATCGCCCAGCTCGTGGCCCCCTCGACTCGCATCAGCCGGCGCGCCACTTCGATCGGTGCACGCAGCGCGGTGTCGTCGTAAGCCTTGGTGATCGTCTGGAACAGACCTGCAACGTTCAGCTCGACGGCATTGACACTGCCCTCTGCCGTGGTGGCCAACAACACCACTTTGTCGCCAGGCTGGGCACCGAGGTTTGCCGCCAATCCCTCACCAAGCAAAAGCGAGTCTTCCGAAGCGGCTGTCAAGTCCTGCCCTGCGACGATGGCGATTGCGCGCGTGATCGGCGCTTCGGCCTGCGGGTCGATGCCTTCGCCCACGAACGATACCGTGTCATCGCCTTTGCTGATCAGACCGCTGAAGGCAAGTCGAGGGGCAACCGCACGGATTCGCGGGTCGCTTGCTGCGCCCAAGGCGTCGAGTGACTCCGGCAGCAGGTAGGCGTAGGGGTCTCCGAGCCCCTCGCGAAAGAAGCCGGGGCGGGTCACCTGCAAATGACCCAGTTGCGAGTGAATAGTCGATTCACGCATGTCCACCAGAATCCAACTGATGAACCCACCTGCAAGCAAGAACGCGACTACGCCGCCGCATACGATCGCCAGCGCGAGTGACGTGCGGCGCACGCTGCGACGAAGGTTGCGTGCCGCGAGTCCGATGCTCTTCATGCGCCTCCCTGGATGCAGCTTAATCCCGACCGATTCTAGGGTAGATTGTAGCGTCCGGGCGCAATGATGTTGTCGGGGTCGAACACTTGCTTGAGCTCTCGCACTGTCTTCCAGTAATCCGGCGTGTTCGCGACGATCTCGTCCATCATGTCGGCGCGCGCGCGATAGACCTCGAGCCCGCGTGAGCGGATGAATGTCAGTAGTGCATCCGCACAACGGTGTGCGCGTGCCACCTCGTCCTCGGACGAACGATCAAATAATAAATTGATGACCGCCACCAGTGACGTCGGAGTTTCGACGTTGAGGGTCATGTAGAGAACGTGATCGAACTGCTTCGCCACCGTGGCCATGCCGTCGATGACTTCGGCCACCACCTTGCCGTCGAGCGGTAGCGCCGGATTGACGAACAGTAGCCCGCAGCGTGACCGGTCGAGTTCGGCAGCACGCTTGCTACTATGGCCGAATTTCCACAGCAGGTTCTCGATTGCGACATCGGTTGGAACGCCGAGCGCGAGTTTGTGTAGCGGGCGCATCGCTGCGATGGCCGCCGCATTCGCACGCGCGAACGGAATCGAGCGCAGGCGATGAGTGATCGCATAGCCGAAATCGAGAATCCCATCTGTTACGACCATCAAGCGCGCGAACTTGCGCGTACGTCGCCAGATCTCGACGAGGGCCGCACGCACCTGGCCGCGATTGCCGCTCACGGAAGCAAGGCTTGCCCACTCGTTGGGGGCCACCAGGTTGAGCACCTTGTCGGTTTCGCCCAGCGCGGCCTCCGGCGTGTAGCCGCACTCGTGCTCGAGATAGCGGGTGATGCCGTAGGCCATCGACGAGTGGGTGCGGGCACGGTTGCCGATATGGGTCACCGATGTAAGCAAGCCTTCGCGCTTCAGGCGTGCCAGTTCATTGATGAACAAGGGCAGGTCCGAGGTGTCGCGCAACGCTAGGGAAACGGCGACTTCGCTTGGGCGACGTGGATACAGGCGGAAGCATGCGCTGGTCACGATCCCAAAATTACCCTGGAAGAACAGTCCGTCGAGAATCGGTCCGAGCCCGAACGGATGGCAGTGCGCCAACGGAGAGTCGTCGCCCAAGCGCCTGAATCCGGTGCGCAGGATATCACCTGTACCGGTCACCACTTCCAGCCCGTAAAGATCATCCTTGCGCGGTCCGGTATAGCCTACGCCCCGGTCGAGCGCATTGCCGATAATGCTGGTGTCCCGGCCGGCGCCCGTCACGTTGAAGGTGAGTTCAGGGCAGCGTCGTTCCAGGAATTCGTACAACTGCTGCTGGGTGACGCCCGGCTCGATCAACGCTACCGGATTGTCAAGTGAGATCTCATCTGCGTTGAGGATTTGGTTCATGCGGCTCAGGTCGACGGGGATGCAGTTGTCGACGATGGGCGCGCGCGAGCCATAGCCCCAGTTCAGGCCGGTCGAGAAGGGGTAAAGTAGGGACCGGGTTTCACGCGCCAGTTTGATGATACTGACGACATCCTGTACTGACTCGGGGCGTACTTCGTCGGCGCTTACCGAGGTGTAGCCGGTGACATTCGTCGTAGCATTCCGTTGGTAGCCGGGACGTACCGGCTCTCCGGAGGGGGTATCGGAACCTGTCAAATCGAGAAGCGACGATACGTCATCAGTCTTGAGCATGATTCCCCCCTCGTTACCTTTATATACAGTGGGGAGCAAGGATAGCGTGCGGTCTGCGGCCGGTCACGCAAATGTGCCACCGGTGTGTCTCTCGATGTCGGTAAATTTTACAGTGCTGTTTCTTATCTGTGCGGTGCTTTGAGAAAACTACAAAAAAACAATCTTCTATGTGCTTGGCACACTCCGTGCTTATGAGATGACAGCAAAAGAAGTTTCGGGAGCCGCAGGCGTAATTAAAAGCGTGCTTTGCGGCAAAAAATTTTCAGTTCAGTAACTTAAAGGAATCATGATGAGTATCAATAGCTACAAAAAAATCGTTTGGGGTGCGGGTCTGGCGGCTGCATGCGCTTTCGGCACGGTTGGTGTGGCCAATGCCGCACCGTCGTTCACGGTGAATCCGACCGTGATCGGAAATGATTTCTTGGAAGGTCTGGGTTTCGGAGCTGCACCGTTCGATTCTGATTTCATTCAAGGTCAGTCATCGTCGCAGGTGATTCTCGGTGCTGACGGAATTACGCAGGCTGGAGCGGGTTGGCTGAACTTGACCGGGTTTAGCGGGCACAATTCGGCCAGTAGCGGACTCGGGTTTACGTTCACTTTGTGGGCCGAATACGAGTACACCGCGGTCGTGAAGTCGGGCGTTTTTGGTGTGCCGGGCAGTGTTAGCGACATTACGGCGCTCACCTATACGCTCTGGGCTTCGACCAACACGAATGGTGCGGCATCGACGACGGCCTTTTCTGAAGCGACGACTAGTTCGGCGGCTGCAGTTAATCGTGGCGCGTTTGCACAACAGATCGGTTTCGGTTCGTTGATCTCCGGTGATGGTGGCGCTGTCCTTAACGATCAAGGTGGAACTGGTTTCAACACGGTTGCCAGCTACACCAATACCGAATTCGGCAACACCTTCTTCGTCGCGCCGTCGCCGTTCTACAATATTTTGTTCAACAACTTCAATAACACTCGTCAAGGCGTTGCTGTTAACGGCAATGTGATGGCGGTGAACTCGGCAAATGGTGGTGTCGATTTCAACGCGAATCGTGTGCCGGAACCGGCAACCTTGTTGCTTCTGGGTGCAGGGTTGATTGGTTTGGGTTTTGCAACTCGGCGCAACAAGGCGTGATTTGTCAAATTCGCTGATTCAACAAAAAACCCGGCTAAGCAGCCGGGTTTTTTGTGCTTGGCGACTGAGCTGTTAAGTTGTGTCGGAAAATTTGACACAAGATTTCGGCTTAAAAATTTTGTCTTTATAAAACAAAAGTTTAGTATTTAGCATAAAACTTGCTTCATTTGTATCGCACAATAAGTGCGGATTGCGCAGGAACTGCTCAAAATGAAAAAAATCATCGGCTCCCTCGGTTTTGTCGGCACGATGCTCGCTTCGACCGTGGCTAGTGCTGCGCTGGTCACTGAATGGGATTTTCAGGCGGTCACAGTGTTTTCTGGATCGACTTTCAGCAGCGGTAGTGGTGTCAAGATCGATACCGCGAACTTGGTGAGTTGGGGGGCCAACGCGGGAGCGTCTACGGCGACCCGTCACACGCAGGCAGGTCTGAGCTCCAGTCGGTCGCGCAGTGCGCTTGGGATGACGGCAGGTGATGTATCTGGGGTTTTGCTGACGAACAACGTGCTGCCGGAATTCAGTGGCCAGATCACCCACTACAACAATGCTATTCAGTTGAGCTTTGCTAGCCTGCTTTCAACCTCGATTACGTCCAATCTGTTCCTGACGCCGAAAACACCGGTTGGTGAGCCTGTTCCACTCGATCCCAAGACATTCAATGTCAGGTTCACCGAAACTCCAAATATCGCGCGTTGCGGCTTCGAGTCAATCACTAGCTGTGATGACATTTTCGTGATTTCTCTCGGAGATCTCGATTTCACGTTCGACTACAACGGGTATAGATACACAGTTGGTATCGTTGCCGATGGGCTCGGTCCCTTGACAAAACTTCAGTGCGAGAAGGCAGGAGCTGCCGAAGGTTGTATAGGGTTTAAGACTGAAGAGGCCAAGTTTACCCAAGTCAACTTTGGGCTATTAATTAGCGCAAGGTCGCTGGAAGTGCCGGAGCCGAGTGTTCTCGCACTACTCGGTCTCAGTTTGATCGGCCTCGGGTTTTCTGGTCGGCGCAAGCTTTCAGGTATGTTTAGTTGAGGGGCATGGCGCTTTTAGGCGCCAGAGCAATGTAGGCGATTGGAATGCCGAATGCCGTGTGAGCGACTCATGCGGCATTCTGTTTTTTTGGTGTTCTTTCTCTTTGGGCGGGCTGATCTGTGTATTGACCCAGCAGAATCTGCACAGGTCAGATCGCTAATGCAAATGCCTCAGTGGGGGTTCTCATGTTCAGCGCCCGGTGCAGGCGCCGGTGGTTGTAGAAGTTGATCCAGTCGCCGAGCAGGCGGCTGGCGTGGTGCAGCGATTCAAACGGGTTGCGGGGCACGCATTGATCCTTGAGCGTGCGGATCACCCGCTCGACCAGACCGTTCTGTTCCGGGCTGTGCGGCGTGATGAACTCCTGGCGCAGTCCGTAGCTCCTGACCAGCGCGGTGAAACTGCGGCTGGTGAAGATCGAGCCGTTGTCCGAGTGCAGCAGGAATGGCACCGGCACCCGACCCAGCGTTCTGAACCGCGCGATCAGGACCCGCTCCAGTGCCGGCTCGGCCGTCTTGGACTTTCCGCTGTGTGACAGGTGCCAGCCCAGCAACTCGCGGCTGTGGCAGTCGATCACCAGGGTCATCGTGGTCTAGCCGTTCGATGCGTACCGACTTTGTTCTGGATGCCCTGGAGCAGGCGCTCTACGCCCGCCAACCGGAGCGGGATAGCAGCCTGATCCATCATTCGGATCGCGGGTCTCAGTACGTTTCCATCCGTTATACCGAGCGATTGGCAGAGGCCCGCATCGAGCCTTCCGTTGGTAGCAAGGGCGATTCCTACGACAACGCCTTGGCCGAAACCATCAACGGCCTCTACAAGGCCGAACTGATCTACCGTCGGGCGCCACTGGAAAACAGTGGAATCGCTCGAACTCGCCACCCTCGAATGGGTGGCCTGGTTCAACCACCAGCGACTCCTTGAGCCCATCGGCTACATCCCACCCGCCGAGGCTGAGGATCGGTATTATCTGCAACTCGCCGTTCAGGCCGAACACGCCTGCACTTAAGCCACGGAGCCTCTACGAAACTGAACTGACCCCCAGAAGTTGGACGGTCACAATTTCGCGGATCAGGCGGTGCTTCTCAATCGGTACTCCACCGGACTGAGCCCCTGTAGCCCGAGCTTGATGCGCTCGCAGTTGTAGTAGTGGACGTAATCATGCACGCCCGCTTCGAGCGCATCAATGCTGTCGGGCCTTTCGAGATGGAAATACTCAGCTTTCAGCGTACCGAAGAAGCTTTCAATCGCCGCGTTGTCGAAGCAATTGCCCTTGCGGCTCATGCTTTGCTTGACTCCGCGTCGCGCGAGCATCGCTCGGTAGGGCTGCATCTTGTAGTGCCAGCCTTGGTCGGAGTGCACGATCAGGCCGGCGGCGCAACTGGTCTGCGAGAGCGCGGCCTCGAGCATGCTGGAAACCATCTCGAAGACTGGGCGCCTTGCCATGCGGTACGCGACGATCTCGCCGTTGTACAGGTCTATGCAGGCCGACAGGTAGAGCTTATGGCCGCTCACATTGAACTCGGTGACATCGGTCGCCCACTTCTGGTTCGGGGCGGTCGCGCAGAAGTCGCGTTGCAGAACGTTGGGCACGTGCTCATCGCTCATGCCCGGAACATGCCGAGAGCGCTTCTTCGCCCGAATCAACGCGCGCAGCCCCATCTTCTGCATTAGACGCTGCACGCACTTGTGGTTGACCGGTTCTTCCATTGAATTGCACAGCAACGCCGTGATTCGCCGGTATCCATAGCGACCCTTGTGCTCGTCATAGACGGTGCGGATTCTGGTCTCCATGTCGCTTTGATGGTTGGCGCGCTGGGTCGCCTGGTACTGGTAGTAGAACGTGCTGCGCGCCAGGCCTGCGACCTGCAACAGGTCCGCCAACTTATGGTCATGCCTCAACCCGGCAATCAGACGCGCTTTGTCGGCGCAGCTGACCTCTTCGACCGGATCAAGGCCTGCAATTTTTTTAGGTACGCGACCTCCGCGCGCAGTCGGTCGTTCTCTTCCCGCAGGGCTTTCTCCGCATCGGCAACGACCGTGCTCGACGGTGCTGCAGCGCATCGTTCTGGCTTCATCTTGGGCTGTTCTTCTTCTCCGCTCTCGCTTGCCTGCAAGCGGCCTTGATCGAGATTGCGTCGCCAGACCACGACCTGATT
>DDUE01000035.1 GCA_002344625.1 Rhodocyclaceae bacterium UBA2346
CCGACGTTGTCGCGCGTGACGTCACGGAAGATCCGCGCGCCGGCGGCGTCGAGGGTCAGGTGGACGGCCGGCTCGTTGGTCTGTCCGTCGAACCCGGGCTGTGCGTCGGTGAGGCGGTCGCCGGTCAGCATGACCTGGTTCATGACCAGCAGCGGCGAGCCCCCGCGCTCGGTGTAGACCGTGGTGCCCAGCGGCACCTGCCCGCCCAGCGCCGCCTCGAGCGCGCCGGGGCTGTCGTCGACCATGCGCACTTCGAGTGTGGCGGTTCGGCCGAGAATGTCCTTGGCCTTGGCCACGTCCTGCACACCGGGGAGCTGCACCACGATGCGTTCAGCCCCTTGCTGCTGGATCACCGGCTCGGCCACCCCGAGTTCGTTGATCCGGTTGTGGAGGGTGGTGATGTTCTGCTTGATCGCGAAGTCGCGCATGCTTTGCTGGGCAAGCGGGCTCAGGGTCGCGATCAGTCGGAAGTCGTCGGGGCCATCGTTGCGATCGGCGAGTTGCAAGTCGTTGGTGTTGTCGGTGATCGCCTTGCGCGCGGCCTCGCGCTGGGCCGTGTCGCGAAAGCGAACCTGGACGGTGTTGCCTTCGCGCGTGATGCCGGCGTGGCGCACGCCGCGGTCGCGCATCAGGGTGCGCAGGTCGCCGGTGGTCGAGTCGAGCCGCTTGGTCAACGCCCCCGGCATGTCGACTTCGAGCAGGAAGTGAACGCCGCCGCGCAAGTCCAGGCCGAGATACATCGGCAGCGCCCTGATCGCGGTCAGCCAGCTCGGCGAGGCCGGAAGGAGGTTGAGCGCCACGACGTACGAGGGATCGTCGCGGCTCGGATTGAGCTTGCTCTCGATGACATCCTTGGCACGCAACTGGGTGTCGGTGCTGTCGAAGCGGAAACGGATACTGTTGGCGTCGAGAAACATCCCGGTGTGGTTGATGTCCGCGTCGCGCAGTGCGGCCTCGATGGGGCCGGCCAGCGCGGTGTCGACCTTGAGCGTCGCCTTCGCGCTCGATACCTGGACGGCAGGGACTTCGCCAAAGAAATTCGGTAGCGTGTAGATCAGGCCCAAGAACAGGACCAGGCAAATCAGGGTGTTCTTCCACAGCGGATATCGGTTCATGGCTTGTGCAGACTGGATGGATGAGAGGGCTGCGATGTAGGCTCGGAGGGTTCGGAGTCCGAAACCTGCTTCGGCCCTGTCCGGGCGCACCGCCAGCCGTCGCGAGTGCGGTCTGTCGATGCGGATGAGCCGGGTGGCGTGGATTCAACCCGGTGAAGCAGGCGCGCGCGCCTTGTGACGGCGTGTGCGCCTCGATGAATGGGCCCGCCGAGTGGCGGGCCTGAGCAGGCTGGGCTCACAGTGCCTTCAGTGTTCCCTTGGGCAGAACGGTCGCGACTGCCTGGCGCTGCACCAGGATGTTGACCTTGTCGGCCACTTCGATGTGCACGAAGTTGTCGCCGAGATCGGTGACGCGCCCGGCAATACCGCCCTGGGTGACGACTTCATCGCCCTTGGAAAGCGCCGAGACCATTGCCTTGTGTTCCTTGGCGCGCTTCATCTGTGGCCGGATCATCAGAAACCACAGCACGATGAACATCAGGATCAGCGGCAGCAGCCCCATCAGGCCGCCTGTCGGATCACCGGCGGCTTGCGCATAAGCGTTGGAAATGAACACTCTTGACTCCGGGTATATTTGACGAACCGCGAATTATAGCAGGTCGGTAGCGCGAACTCGTCGGGTTGATGTTCACTGCGCGCCGCGGGCGCGCTCTTCGGCGAAGCGACGGCGGTACGCTTCGAACTGGCCGGCCGCGATCGCCTCGCGCAGTTCGGCCATCAGTACCTGGTAGTAGCGCAGATTGTGGATGGTGTTGAGCATGCTGCCCAGGATCTCGTTGCTGCGATGCAGGTGATGGAGGTAGGCGCGGCTGAAATTGCGGCAGGTGTAGCAGTCGCAGCGCGCGTCCAGCGGGCGGACATCGTTCTTGTGCACGGCATTCTTGATCTTGATGTCGCCGTAGCGGGTGAACAGCCAGCCGTTGCGTGCGTTGCGGGTGGGCATCACGCAGTCGAACATGTCGATGCCGGCCGCCACGCCGGTGACGATGTCCTCCGGCGTGCCGACGCCCATCAGGTAGCGGGGCTTGTCGGCGGGCAGGCGCGGTGTGGTGTGGGCCAGTATGCGCGCCATGTCTTCCTTGGGCTCGCCGACCGAAAGGCCGCCGATCGCATAACCGGCGAACCCGATGCCGGTGAGGCCCGCGAGCGATTCGTCGCGCAGGTCCTCGAACATGCCGCCCTGAACGATTCCGAACAGCGCATTGCGGTTGCCGAGCGTGTCGAAAGCGTCGCGCGAGCGCCGCGCCCAGCGCAGCGACAGGCGCATCGAACGGGCGGCCTCGTCATGGGTGGCAGGGTGGGGTGTGCACTCGTCGAAGATCATCACGATGTCTGAATCGAGCACCGTCTGGATGCGCATCGATTCCTCGGGCGTCAGCAGCAGGCGCGCGCCGTCGAGCGGCGAGGCGAACTTGACGCCCTCTTCGGTGATCTTGCGCAACGCGCCAAGGCTGAAAACCTGGAATCCGCCCGAGTCGGTGAGGATCGGTTTGTGCCAGTTCATGAAGCGATGGAGCCCGCCATGAGCGCCGATGACCTCGAGCCCGGGGCGCAACCACAGGTGGAAGGTGTTGCCCAGGCAAATCTGTGCGCCGACGTCCGCCAGCGCGTCGGGTGTCATCGCTTTGACCGTGCCATAGGTGCCGACGGGCATGAACACCGGGGTGTCGACGCTGCCGTGGGCCAAGTCGAGGCGGCCGCGGCGAGCGTCGCCGCTGCGGGCGAGAAGTTCAAACTGCATGGTGGGTATTCCGCTGGGTGATGAACATGGCGTCTCCATAGCTGAAGAAGCGATAACGCTGGGCGACCGCATGGGCGTAGGCGCGGCGGGTGGTGTCGAAGCCGGCGAAGGCCGACACCAGCATCAGGAGCGTCGATCTGGGCAGGTGGAAGTTCGTGATCAGCGCATCGACGACCTGGAAGCCGAAACCGGGCAGTATGAACAGTGCCGTCTCGCCGCTGCCGGCTTCCAGCTTGCCTTGCTGGGCTGCGCCTTCGAGCGCTCGCAGGCTGGTGGTGCCGACCGCGATCACCCTGCCGCCGCGCGCCCGGGTGGCTTCGATCGCCGCAACCGTTTCGCGGGGTAGCAGATAGCGTTCGCGATGCATGCGGTGCTCACCCAGGTCGCTCACCCGCACCGGCTGGAACGTGCCCGCGCCCACGTGCAGGGTGAGCCATGCGCATCCGGCACCGCGGCGCTGGAGGGTCGCGAGCAGGGCTTGATCGAAGTGCAACCCGGCCGTGGGCGCGGCAACCGAACCCGGTGCGCGGTTGAATACGGTCTGATAGCGGGATTCGTCGATATCATCGGCGGTGCGGGTGATGTAAGGGGGCAGCGGCAGCCGCCCGTGGCGTTCGAGCAGGTCGAGCAGCGGCGTCGATTCGGGAAAACGCAGATGATAGAACTCGCCGACCCGCCCGATCACGCTGACCTCGAACGCGTCGGCCAGGCGGATGCTGCTGCCGGTGCGCGGCGGCTTGCTGGCGCGCACCTGGGCTAGAGCGTCATGGTCGCCGGTCGCGCGTTCGATCAGGATCTCGACCTGCCCGCCCGTCTCCTTGACGCCGAACAGGCGTGCGTGGATCACGCGTGTGTCGTTGAACACCAGCAGGTCACCGGGGCCCACCAGATCGGAGAGGTCCGCAAAGTGCCGGTCTGCGAGGCGCTCGCCGTCCATGACCAGCAAGCGGCTGGCGCTGCGTTCGGCCAACGGAGTCTGGGCAATCAGTTCGGAGGGCAGGGGGTAGTCGAACGATTCGAGAGTCAGTGACATGCGCTTGATGAGATGGGGGGAGTTGATGGATAATGCGCAGCTTCCCTGCCGGGATGGCGGAATCGGTAGACGCAGCGGATTCAAAATCCGCCGCCGCAAGGTGTGGGGGTTCGAGTCCCCCTCCCGGCACCAAGCCAGTCGTGGTTTGGCCAAATCTCGAGAGTTGATGCCGCGGCGCCAAAAAGAGCGCGATTATACGTTCAGTCGTGGCGCTTTGGCGCGCGTCTGGTTTCTGAATCGCCATGCGCGCCGCCGTCCGGCCACCGAAGGAGGTGCTCCTCCCTGGCGAGGATGTCGCACAGCGGCAGGAGGGTTGCCCAGCGAACGGGCTGGGTCGCTTCAGTCGCTTGCTACACCTCCGGCTGCGCTGATCGCCATCAGGGCCGGATGGGCCATTCGCCGTTCCACCGAGATCGCATAGACCGCTTCGCTCACACCCTCCGCAGTGCCTATCTGGTCTACCCGGTATTGTGCGCACACCTGATCGGCAATCAGTGCGGGCGACGGAAAGATCCCGATTCCGGCTTCACCGAAGGACTTCATCAGCGCACTGTCGTCGAACTCGCCAACGATGCGCGGTGAGAGCTTCTCCGCTTTGAGCCAGCGCAGCAGCGGCTGGCGCAGTGCCGCATCGCTCCCGGGCAGCAGCAGCGGAAGGCGGTTCAGGCAGGCCGGAAAATCCTCGCGAAGGCGCTCGCCGAGGGCCGGTGCGGCGAAGAAGCTGACCGGTGACTCGAAGAGTTTCTGGCTCGCGCCGCGTACGTCCATGTTCGAAGGCAGCGGGCGATCGGCGAGCACGAGGTCGAGCTTGTGAATCGCAAGCTCGCCCAGCAAGCGTTCGAGCTTGTCTTCGTGGCACATGATCCGTACCGGTTCGCTCAGTTTCATGGTCGGCGCCAACACCAGCGAAGCGATCGCTTTGGGAACAACATCGGCTACGCCGACCCGGAACGGAATCGCGCGGCCGGTCGAACGATTGCGCAAAGCCTCTTCGAGTTCGGAGCCGACACGAAAAATCTCCTCGGCATAGGCCAGGACCATTTGCCCGGTTTCGGTGAGCGCCAGACTGCGACCCTGGCGGCGGAACAGCGTCACGCCCATGCTGGCTTCGAGAGTGGCGATCTGGCCCGAGAGTGTCTGCGGCGCCAGCCCCGTCCGCTCGCTCGCGCGCGCGATGCCGCCGGCGCGGGCGACGCTCCAGAAATGATGTAGCTGTTTATAGTTGAGTACGGTCATGGTTCGTAAAAACCAGATAAAGATTTCGTTGAACTCGTATTTTACCGAACAGTCTTAGGTTAGCATTCGCGAAACACGTGAATAGAGCTTTCGCCGGATCGTCGATGTTCGATGGAGTCCGGGTAAAGCTATCCGGCCGGATCACGTGTCGCACGGGCCGGCCGAATTCTGAACTGAATCAAGGAGGACGCTTCAATGGAAAGTCGTACGCTGACTATGAGCCGGACCGAAACATCGGTCCTTTCGACCAACAAGGTCATACGCAACACCTACACGCTGCTGTCGATGACACTGCTGTTCTCGGCCGTCACCGCCGGCATATCGATGGCGCTGAACCTGCCGCACCCCGGTATCCTGATCACGTTGGTCGGTTATTTCGGTCTTTTGTTCCTGACCACCAAGCTCAGGAACAGTGCCGGCGGCATCGTGGCGATCTTTGCGCTGACCGGCTTCATGGGCTATACGCTCGGGCCGATTCTTTCGGCCTACCTGGCGATGCCGAACGGGCATGCCGTGGTGATGCAGGCGATGGGCGGCACCGCAGCGATCTTCCTCGGGCTGTCGGGTTATGCGCTGACCACCCGCAAGGACTTCTCCTTCATGGGCGGGTTCCTGATGGTGGGGATCCTGGTGGCTTTCCTGGCCGGCCTGGGTGCCATCTTCTTCTCGATCCCGGCGCTGTCGCTCGCGGTTTCGGCGATGTTCGTGCTGTTGATGTCGGGGCTGATCCTGTATCAGACGAGCGAGATCATTCATGGCGGCGAGACGAACTACATCATGGCCACGGTTACCCTGTATGTGTCGATCTACAACCTCTTCACCAGCCTGCTGCATCTGCTGGGTGTGATGAACAGCGACTGATTCCGCATTACCGGGCCGATCTGGCAGATTCGACAAAAAGGCGCGAAAGCGCCTTTTTTGTCGTGTGCTGCGTCGCAATGGCGCAAGCAGGTACAATATGCGCCTTTCAATCGGGGAACAGGCAGATGAAGATCGCCTTTCTGGATTTCGAACAACCGATCGCTGAACTCGAGGCCAAGATCGATCAGCTTCGTTTCGTTCAGGATGATCCGGCGGTGGATATTTCCGGCGAGATCGCCAGGCTCGAGAAAAAGAGCCTGGCCCTGTCCAAGGATCTGTATGCCAAGCTGACCCCTTGGCAGATTTCGCAGGTGGCCCGACATCCGCAACGGCCGTATACGCTCGACTACGCCAGTCTCCTCTTCACCGATTTCGAGGAATTGCACGGGGATCGCGCGTTCGCCGACGATCGTGCGATAGTCGGTGGGCTGGCGCGCTTCAACGGCCAGAGTTGCATGATCATCGGGCATCAGAAGGGGCGGGACACCAAGGAAAAGATCCTGCGCAATTTCGGCATGCCGCGCCCCGAGGGCTATCGCAAAGCCCTGCGGCTGATGCGGCTGGCCGAGAAGTTCGGCATTCCGGTATTCACCTTCGTCGACACCCCTGGCGCCTATCCCGGCATCGGTGCGGAAGAGCGGGGGCAGTCGGAGGCGATCGGGCACAATCTTTACGTGATGGCCGAGCTCAAGGTGCCGATCATTTCCACCGTGATCGGTGAGGGTGGTTCGGGCGGCGCGCTTGCAATCGCGGTGGCAGATCAGTTGTTGATGCTGCAGTACTCGACCTATTCCGTGATCTCGCCCGAGGGCTGTGCTTCGATCCTGTGGAAGAGTGCCGACAAGGCGTCGGTCGCGGCCGATGCGATGGGCATCACGGCGCCGCGCCTGAAGGCGCTGGATCTGATCGACCGAATCGTTGATGAGCCGGTCGGCGGGGCGCATCGGAATCATGCCGCGATGGCTCAGACGCTCAAGCTGGCCTTGCAGGATGCCTTGCGCCAGGTGGCCGACCTGGAGCCGGCCGAACTGGTCGAGAACCGGCTCAAGCGGTTGATGAGCTATGGCAAGTTCAAGGACAAGGCCGCCTGACGCGCTACTGACGGAGCAGGTCGGCGAGGTCCTGCGGGCGGCGGGGGTTGGGCGCGACAGCCGTCTGTGCCTCGCGCTGAGCGGTGGAATCGATTCATCGGTCTTGCTCGAGATCCTGGCGGGTCTGCGTCCACGATTCGGTTATGTGCTCGCGGCGGCGCATGTGCATCACGGATTGAGTCCGCATGCCGATGCCTGGTGCAGCTTCTGCGAAGAAGTCTGCACGCGTCTGGGTGTCGATCTGTCGGTATTCAGGGTCGATGTCCCGCGCAATCATCGGGCCGGCCTCGAGGCTGCGGCACGCGAGGCGCGGCATGTGGCGCTGGGCACGGTCGCGGCGGACTGGCTGGTGTTTGCCCACCACCAGGACGACCAGGCCGAAACGGTCCTGTTCCGGCTCGTACGCGGGACCGGTGTTGCCGGTGCCGGTGCGATGAAGGCTTGCGAGCCTGGTGCCCCGGGGCGCCTGAGGCCGTTGCTGGCCGTCCGGCGAGCGGCGCTCGAAGCCTACGCAAGCGCGCGCTCTCTCGCATGGGTCGAAGACGAGAGCAACGCCGATCCGCGCTTTGCCCGTAACTACCTGCGCCATCAGGTGCTTGCTCCGTTGGGTCGTGTCTTCCCGGGGGCTGTGGCGGCGTTGGCGCGTGCGGCCGGGCACTTCCAGGCCGCGGACGCGTTGCTCGACGAGTTGGCGCAGATCGATTTCGCGGCCTGCGGGGCTGAAGCGCTTGCGCTCGAGCCCTTGCTGGGGCTTTCCGATCGGCGCCTGTGCAACCTGCTGCGCTGGATGGTTCGTCGTAGAGGCGCCAACCCGCCAGCGTCGGTCCGCATCCATGAAGTCGTCCGGCAATTGCGAGCAACCGCGGGCGCGCCGGTCTGCCTCGCCTTGGGGGCGGATGTGTTGACCGTCTATCGGGGCGGCGTCAGCCTGACGCGCATTTCGTCCGCAGCGCGGTCGATCCATTGGCAGGGCGAGGCATTTCTGGCATGGGGTGATGGTCGAGTCGTGATCGAGCGCGGGATCGGCTCCGGGCTCGACGGGGCGGCCCTGGCGCACGCGCGCGCGATCAGCCTGACGACCCGCTGGCCGGGGCTCTCGATGCGCCTGGCGGCGAATCGGCCAAGGCATGCGTTCAAGAAACTCTGCCAAGAAGCGGGGGTGCCGGCATGGAAGCGGGATGGTTTGCCGGTCATGCAGGCGGATGGCGAAGCGGTCTGGATCGCCGGGGTCGGGTTTGCGGCTGAATGGCGCTGTCCGCCAGGCGCGGCGGGCGTGACGCCGCTGTGGCTGCCGCTTGACGATTGAGCCGTGTCAGCCGCCGCCCGAGTGGCCGCTGCTCTTCAGCAACTGGGCCAGTTCGACGGCGGAGCGCACCCCGGCTTTCTCGAAGATCTTCGATCGATGCACTTCGACCGTGCGCATCGAGATGTTCAGCTTGTCGCCGATCACCTTGTTGTAGTGGCCTTCCAGGATCAGGTGCATCACCTCGCGTTCGCGACTGGTGAGCGATGCGAGCCGCTCGTTTACGGCGGCCTGTTCCTGAACGTTCGCGCGCTCCAGCCGATCGGCTTCCAGCGCGCGCATGACGATTTCGACCAAGTCACCGTCGTTGAACGGTTTTTCGATGAAGTCGAAGGCGCCCTTCTTGAGTGCAGAAACCGCCATCGGCACGTCACCGTGGCCGGTGATGAATACCACCGGCAGCGTATTCGCGCGCGCGCGCAAGGCGTCGAAGCACTGCAGTCCGCTCATGCCGTCCATGCGGATGTCCATGACCACGCAGCCCTGCCAGTCGGGTTGGACGGCATCCAGAAAGACTTCGGCGCTGGGCCAGGTGCTGCTGGCGAGATTGCGCGTCTTGAACAGCCATTGCAGGCCGTCGCGGATCGCCTCGTCATCGTCGACAATGTGTGGGCGCGGATCGGTCATGCGGGCTCCATCGGCAGCGACAGGATGAACACGGTACCGCCATCGGGCCGGGTTTCGAACCTCAGCCGGCCATGGTGCGCCTCGGCGATGGAACGGCAGATGTTGAGCCCCATGCCCATGCCTTCCTGCTTGGTGGTGTAGAAGGGCTCGAACAGGCGGCGAGCGATGTCGGGCGTGATGCCTTCGCCTTGGTCGGCAACGCGAATGACATAGTGCCCGCCTTGTTCGCGGGTGGTGATGGTCACCGTGCGGCGGTCGCGGGGGTTGTCGCGCATTGCGTCCATGCCATTGCGCACCAGATTCACGACGACCTGTTCGATCATCAGCGGATCGGCTTCGATGTCCGGCAATCTCTCGCCGATGTCGAGCCGGACCGCCATACCCCGTTTGCGGGTGTCAGCTTCCATCAGCGCGATCGCGTCGCGCAAGATCACCGCGATGTCGACCAGCTCGCGCTTCGGTTCCGAGCGCCGCACGAAGGCATGCACGCGGCGCACGATCTCGCCGGCGCGACGGGCCTGGCGGGCAATCTTCTCGTGGATGTCGTGCAGCTCCACCAGGTCGACCTCGTTGGCGGCGAGCCGGTTGAGGCAGCCGTTGTTGTAGCTGGCGATTGCGGCCAGCGGCTGATTGAGCTCGTGCGCGAGGGTCGACGCCATTTCGCCCATGGTCACCAGGCGGGCGGTGGCCTGCAGGCGCTCCTCCTGCTGGCGGGTGAACTCGCGGGCGCGTTTCTGTTCGGTGATGTCGAGCACCGAGCCCATCCAGCCGGTGTGGCGCCCTTCGGCATCGATCAGGGGGGCCTCGAAGATCAGCGCGTCGATGCGACAGCCATCCTTGCGGCGAAACTGCAGCTCGACGCCTTCGCGCGGCCCGCGTCCGGCCAGGACCAGGTCGTGAATCGCCTGGGTGCGCTCGAGGTGGTCCGGATCCCAATACGGCATCGGCGGTGACTGTCCGATCAACTCGTCCGCGCCGAATCCCACCGTCTGGCAAAACGATGGGTTCACATAGGTGATCTTGCCCTTGAGGTCGCGTGCACGCAGGCCGGTCAGCAAGGAGTCTTCCATGGCCTTGCGGAACTGGGTTTCGTACCGCAGCGCCTGTTCGGCCGCGTGGCGGCGCAGAAGCTGACGCCGAAGCTGCCAGATGCTCCACAGAATGATTGCGGCGAGTGCGATGATCGACGCGGCCAGCAGGATCGGCGTCCACCGCAGGGCGCCCCGGTAGGCGGTGATCTGCAAGGTCAGCCCATGGCCGGGTGGGTCGAAGGCAATGGTGTAGAACAGCTCGTTCGACAACGGCGCGACCCGCGACTTGGCCGCCAGCTCGCGTCCGTCGGCATCGATCACGCTGACCCGGTAGCGCTCCGAGAACCACCAGGGCAGTTCGCGCGCGATGAGGTCCTGCAGCGAATAGACGCCAACCATCACGCCGATCAGGCCGCCGCCCGCGTAAGCCGGAACATGTACCTCGAAATGATGCGAGCCGCCGGCGATCTCGTAGGCCGGACCATACACCGGCCGGCCCATACTGCTCGCGAGGCGAAAGACCGACTCCGCCGGCACGGCGCGGCCGGTTTCGCCAATCAGGTGATCCTCTCTCATAGGCGGTCGTGCGGTGTGTATGGTGCCCGTGGCGTCTAACAGGATGATCCGGTTGAGCCCGTTCTCCGTGGTGAGCAGCCGCTGCAGCTTGCCGTCGGTGGCGGCGGACACGGTACCCTCGGCCAGCTCGGGCGCCAATTGGGCGAGCTGGGCCGCGTTGCGATCCAGCAGAAAACGCAGATTCTGCTCGAGCCACAGCACGTCGTTGATCAGGGTCGAGCGCTGGGTGTCGATATCATGATTACGGGTGAGCCACACCAGCGCGCCGATCAAGCCCAGAAACAGGGCAAGCGCGACATAGGGCAATGCCAGTTGCCATTGGGGGGCGGCCGCGCTACCCGCGGGTTGGGCGTGGCTCACTGGATTTCCCCCCGGTCGCTGGCGCGACCACGGCCCCGCAGGAGGAAGCGCGCGCTCACGGGGCGCTGCTCGGTACGCTGGCTGAACGACGCCGAAAAGCCGTGCCCAAGGGGAGAGGTGGCGGGCGATAATCGCACCAACACAGATTCGATCATCGGCCCCTGGGGTGATCGCGGCGCGTTCCGAGGAGGATGAATGAAAGTCTGGATGCTGATCATCGTTCTTGCAGCAATCACCATGGCGAGCCCCGGGGAGGGGCGGACGGCCGAGCCGATCGTGATCAGGTTCAGCCATGTGGTCGCAGAGGATACTCCAAAGGGCAAGGCTGCCGCGTTTTTCAAGCGCCGGGCCGAGGCGCTCACCGGCGGGCGCGTGCGGGTCGACGTCTATCCCAACAGCACCCTGTACAAGGACCGGGACGAAATGGAGGCGCTGCAACTCGGTGCGGTGCAGATGCTGGCGCCGTCGCTGGCGAAGTTCGGGGTGCTGGGCATGCCCGAGTTCGAAGTGTTCGACCTGCCCTACATATTCGATGGCCAGGCCTCGCTGGAGCGGGTCACCAATGGCCCCATCGGCCGGCAACTGCTCGCCTCGCTGGGCGCGCGCGGGATCACCGGGCTGGCCTTCTGGGACAATGGTTTCAAGTCCTTTTCGGCCAATACGCCGATTCGCAAGCCGGAGGATCTGGCCGGCAAGCGCATGCGCATCCAGCCCTCGCGCGTGCTCGAAGAGCAGATGATCGCACTGGGTGCCGTTCCGCAGATGATGGCATTTTCGGAGGTCTACGATGCCTTGAGGATCGGTGTCGTCGACGGTACCGAAAATCCCCACTCGAATCTTTACAGTCAACGCATGCACGAGGTGCAGAAGCATATCGCGCTGACCGAGCATGGCTATCTCGGCTATGCGGTGATCACCAACCGCAAGTTCTGGGACGGTTTGCCGCGTCCCGTCCGGCGCCAGCTCGAACAAGCCGTGCGCGAAGCCAGCGAATACGCCAACCGGATCGCGCGCGAGGAGAACGAACGTGCGATCGAACAGGTACGGGCCGCCGGCACCACCGAGATCCATCGGCTCGATGCGGCCGAGCGCAAGGCGTTCAAGGACGCGCTCCTGCCGGTGCACGCCCGCATGGCCGAACGCATCGGCGCCGAACTGATCAAGCGGATCTATGCCGAAACCGGTTTCGATGCCGCAGGCGTGTGGCCAAGTGAGTGAACCCGGATGATCAGCCGGGTTTGGTCGCGTTCTTACGCCGATGTGCGTCGCCGGACATCTGCGCTTACGCATGGCCTTGCATGAATTGAAGGGATTACTGCTACACTCCCGGGTTTGATTTCATTGACACATCCGCAATCGGAGAACAGTTTCATGGCTATTGAACGCACGCTTTCCATCGTCAAGCCCGACGCCGTCGCCAAGAACGTGATCGGCAAGATCTACCAGCGCTTCGAAGACGCCGGCCTCAAGGTCATCGCCGCGCGCATGGTCCACCTGTCGACCCAGGAGGCCGGGCAGTTCTACGCGGTGCACAAGGAGCGCCCCTTCTTCAAGGATCTGGTGAGCTTCATGACCTCGGGTCCGGTGATGATCCAGGTGCTCGAAGGCGAGGGTGCGATCGCCAAGAATCGCGAACTGATGGGGGCGACCGATCCCAAGAAGGCTGACGCCGGGACTATCCGCGCCGATTTTGCCGACTCGATCGACGCCAATGCCGTGCATGGCTCCGATGCGTCCGAGACCGCCGCGGTCGAGATTGCGTTCTTCTTTCCGGGGATGAACGTTTATTCCCGTTAAGCAGTCGATTCGAAGTCGCTCGGGCGCATATCGCTGGTCGGTATGCGCTGCGGGTGGGTTTATCGTGGGATCCGCATGAGCGCGCCATTCAATCTTCTCGACTTCGATGCGGAAGGTCTGGTCGCCTGGTTTGCCGAACGGGGCGAAAAGCCGTTTCGTGCCCGTCAGGTCCTGCGCTGGATCCATCGCGAAGGATGCGACGACTTCGAAAGCATGACCGATGTCGCCAAGACCCTGCGCGCGCGCCTGCAGGGCGAGGCGTTCGTGGGGGCGCCGCGGCCGGTCAAGGATTCGACCTCGTCCGACGGCACCCGCAAGTGGCTGCTCGATGTCGGCAATGGCAATGCGGTTGAAACGGTGTTCATTCCGGAGCGCAGCCGCGGTACGCTGTGTGTATCCTCACAGGCCGGGTGCGCACTCGATTGCGCCTTTTGCTCCACCGGCAAACAGGGTTTCAACCGCAATCTTTCGGCGAGCGAGATCGTCGGGCAGCTGTGGCTTGCGAACCGTTTGCTGGGCGCCGTGGCCGATGCCGGAGACGAAGCGCCATCCGATGGGGACGATCTTCCGCCCAATGGCCGGGTGATCAGCAACGTGGTCATGATGGGTATGGGCGAGCCGCTCGCCAATTTCGACAGCGTCGTGACCGCGTTGCGGCTGATGCTGGACGACAATGCCTATGGGTTGTCGCGGCGGCGGGTCACGGTGTCCACCTCGGGCATCGTCCCGGCGATGGATCGTCTGCGCGAAGAATGCCCGGTGGCGCTCGCGGTGTCCCTGCACGCCCCCGATGATGCGCTGCGCGACCGGCTCGTGCCGATCAACCGCAAGTATCCGCTGCGTGAGTTGATGGCGGCCTGCCAGCGCTATCTCGAGCGCGCGCCCAGGGATTTCGTGACCTTCGAGTACGTGATGCTCGATGGTGTGAATGACAGCGATGCCTGCGCGCGGACGCTGCTCGAACTGGTGCGCGATGTTCCGTGCAAGTTCAACCTGATCCCGTTCAACCCTTTTGCCAATTCGGGTTTTCAACGTTCTCCGGCCGAGCGGATCCGGCGCTTTGCGGGCATACTGAGCGACGCCGGAATCGTGACGACCACCCGCAAGACGCGTGGTGATGACGTCGATGCCGCCTGTGGCCAGCTGGCGGGGCAGGTGCTCGACAAGACCCGGCGTACGCTGCGTCTGGTCAGACAAGGGGGAGCGGATTGATGCTGCACAATGTGCGTAACGGAGCACTGGCGTTGCTGGTGCTCATCGCGACCGGCTGCGCCGGCGTGTCGGGGCCGCGTCTCGATACCGGTGCCGACCGCCCTGTTTCTGACACCCCCGCCGCCAATCCGGCCCAGGCGCGGGCCAAGATCAGTGCCGAGCTCGGCATGGCCTATTTCGAGATAGGGCGCTTCGATGTCGCCCTCGACGAAGCCAAGGTGGCGCTTGCGCACGATTCCGGCTATGCACCGGCCTACCATCTGCTGGGCCTCGTATACATGTTCCTGGAAGACAACGGGGTGGCCCGCGAGAACTTCAACCGTGCGCTGGCGCTGGCGCCCAGGGATCCGGAGATCAACAACAGCTTCGGCTGGTTCCAGTGCGTGAATGGCCAGAAACAGGAGGGCCTGCAGCGCCTGCTGGCGGCTGCGCGCAATCCTTACTATCGTCATCCCAGCCGTGCGCACACGAACGCGGGCTTGTGTCTGGTGCGAATGGGCGACGATACGGGCGCCGCCGAGCAGTTCCGGCGCGCGTTGGCGTTCGATGCGGGAAATTCGCAGGCGCGATTCCTGCTTGCCCAGGTCGAATACCGCCAGGGTGACTACCTCGGTGCGCGGCAGCAACTGGTGGAGCTGCACCAGCGCCGCGAGCCGACCGCCGAAACCGCCTGGCTGGGTCTGCGGACCGAGCGCAGGCTGGGCAACCGGGATTCCGAAGCGAGCTACGCGGCGCAGTTGAGCGGACGCTTTGGCACTTCGCCCGAATACAAGGCAATGATGCAGGGACTTTTCGAGTGAGCGACTACAAGTACGAAGAAGCCACCGCACTGGATGCGGCCGCGGCCCTTTCGATCGGCAACGCATTGCGCAGTGCGCGCGAGGCGCGCGGCGAGACTGTGCTGGATGTGGCTCATGCCCTCAAGCTTGCGCCGAAGCAGGTCGAGGCGCTGGAGCTGGAGCGCTTCGACCTGCTGCCGGGCAGGGCTTTTGTGCGCGGATTTCTGCGCAACTACGCGCGCCATCTCGGGCTGGATGGCGATCGCCTGGTCGCGCGCCTTACCGACTCGTCGGCTGGCAACCAGCCGTCGGTCGAGCTGAGTCCGCCGAAGAATGCGCGCGGCACCTTGCCGACCGGAAGCGTCTCGCCGAGCAAGGCACCGCGCTCCATCGTCGCGCTGATCGTGGTGGTGGGCGTGGCGCTCGGGGTCGGCTGGTATTTCGACTGGTTCAAGATTTCCGAGGTCGGCCGTGGTGGCGCCGGGCGCGAAGCCGCGCGCTCGGCGACGTCCGAGACCCTGGTCGCGGCGCCGTTCGTCACCCAGCCCTCACGGAGCGAAGAGCCTGCGGCAGTGGCGGTCGATACGTCGGCCCGGGCCGGTGGTGCGGCGAGTGAAACGCCGCCCCCTCCGGCATCGCTGGGCGAGACGAGCGTGCCGGCGGCGGCTGTTGGTGCCCCGGCGGCGGCTGCGGAGCCTGTGCCGTCGGGGCCGGTCGCAGGCCCGGGCGTCAAGGCCGGTGGCCAGGCCGAGCAGCACGGAAGAGCG
>DDUE01000050.1 GCA_002344625.1 Rhodocyclaceae bacterium UBA2346
CGACGTCGGTCACCGCCAGCGCGCCCAGGGTTTCGCCATGGTAGCCCTGGCGCACGCAGACGAATTCGCGCTTGGCGGGCCGGCCGCGGTTGCGCCAGCTGTGGAAGCTCATCTTCAGCGCGATCTCGACCGCGGAGGCGCCGTCGCTGGCGTAGAAGACATGGCCCAGGACGCCGCCGGTCAAGGCCGACAGCCGTTCGGCCAGTTCCACCGCCGGCGCATGGGTGCAACCGGCCAGCATCACATGCGGAAGCAGGCCGAGCTGGTCTGCGATGGCCGCCCTGATACGTGCGTCGGAGTGGCCGAAGAGATTGGTCCACCACGAGCTGATCGCGTCGAAGTAGCGCCGGCCATCGAAATCTTTCAGCCACGGGCCTTCGCCGCTGGCGATCGGCAGCGGCGGGACCGCCTGCGCACGCTGCATCTGGGTGCAGGGATGCCAGACGGCGGCGAGGCTGCGGCGCTGCCAGTCGGCCGCGGAGGTGCCCTGCTGCCGGTATTCGGCCGCAAGGGGCGTGCGCGCGGAATCAGTGCGGGTCGGGGTGGAGGCGGTCACGTGGGGCTTTCGGTTCCAGGGCTGCCGTTTCTGCGGGACGCAGCGCCGATATGTCTGGATCAGCGCATAATTATTAATTATAAACGGCAGGGTAAGGAGCTTCGCGGCCGCTGTCAAGGCGGCCGCCGCGCAGCGGCGTCGGGGCCGTGGTGCCCGTGATGGCGCCGGCATGCGCCGTGGGGCAGGGCGGCGCGGGGCCTCAGTCCCAGTTCAACGCCCCACCGGTCTGGTACTCGGTGACCCGGGTTTCGAAAAAGTTTTTCTCCTTGCGCAGGTTCGCCTGCTCGTCCAGCCATGGCAGCAGGTTCTCGGCCCCCGGGAAGGGTTCGGGCAGGGCCAGTTGGCGTGCGCGCCGGTTGGCGACGAAGCGGAACTGGCCGACATGTTGCTCGGCGGAGTAGCCGAGGATCGGTTCGGGCAGCAGGAAGCGCGCATAGCCGGCCTCGACCGCCTCGGCTTCGTCCCACAGGTGTTTGATCGCCGCGGGGTCGAGCACCAGATTCTCTTCGGCGATCAGGGTGCGCACCACGCGGATGCCGAAGGCGCAGTGCAGGACCTCGTCGCGCATGATGTACTGCAACTGCTCGGCGGTGCCTTTCATCAGTCCGCGCCGCTGCAGCGCGAAGATCGGGGTGAAGCCGTTGTAGAACCAGCAGCCTTCGAAGATCGCCCCGAAGAACAGGTATGAAAGCGCGAACTCGTGCAGGTTGTCGCGGTCGGCAAGGTCGAAGTCCGAGCGCATGATGCGTTCGAGCCGCCGGTTGGCAAGGCTGATCTTGGCGTTGATCGCGGGGACCACGCGGTAGCGGTTGTAGATCTCCTGCTGGTCCAGGCCGAGCGTTTCGATGCAGTGCTGGTAGGTCCAGGTGTGCAGCGCCTCTTCGTAAACCTGGCGTGCCTGGTAGATCTGCAGCTCGGGCGCGCTCATCTTTTCCATCACCGCCAGGCCGATGTTGCGCATCGCGAGAATGTCGGAAGTGGTGAGATAGGCGAGCACGTTCTCGAACACGTGCCGCTCGGCCGGGGTGAGCTTGTGGTGGTAGTCGTGCACGTCCTGCGCCATCGAGATTTCGAGTGGCGTCCAGTGGTTGCGGTTGGCGTTGAGGAAGAACTCCCAGGCCCAGGGGTATTTGAACGGGGCGAGCTGATTGATGTCGGCACGCCCGTTCACGATGCGTTTGTCCGAGGCGCGAACCGGCGCGAGCGTGGCGGTGGCCGGGAGAGGGGGTGTGCGCGCCGCGTGGTGCCGATCCGGGGCCGGGGTTGCATCGGCCGCGGTGGCAGCCATCGCGCCCGGGTGCGCCCCAGGGGGGCGAAGCACCGTGGCGGGGGTATCCCAGTCGTCGAGGAGCGCGCTCATTGGCAGGCCTCGCAGTCCGGGTCGAGGATCGAGCACGCCGCCGGGGCGGCAGGCGCGCCCGCTTCGGCGTGGGCGGTGGTTTTTTCCATGGCGGTGGCGCCCAGGGTGCGCAGGTAGTAGGTGGTCTTGAGCCCCCGCAGCCAGGCGAGGCGGTAGAGCTCGTCGAGCTTGCGCCCCGACGCGGCGGCTACGTAGAGATTCAGCGATTGCGCCTGGTCGATCCATTTCTGCCGCCGCGACGCGGCTTCGATCAGCCAGGTCGGCTCGATTTCGAAAGCAGCGGCGAAGCGGGCCTTGAGGTCGGCCGGGATGCGGTCGATCGGACCGAGCGCGCCGTCGAAGTACTTCAGGTCCGCCACCATGACTGCGTCCCACAGGCCGCGCGCCTTCAGCTCGGCGACCAGATGTGGATTGACGATCGTGAACTCGCCCGAAAGATTGGATTTGACGTAGAGGTTTTGGTAGTCCGGTTCGATCGAGGCCGACACGCCGACGATGTTCGAAATGGTCGCGGTCGGCGCGATGGCGACGCAGTTCGAGTTGCGCATGCCGAATCGGCGCATGCGTTCGCGCAGTTCGCGCCAGTCGAGCGCCGAGGAGCGGTCGACCTCGACCAGTGCGCCGTGTCCGGGGAGTGTGCCGCGCGCCTCGGCGAGCCGTGCCAGGCTGTCCTGCGGCAGGATGCCCTGATCCCACAGGCTGCCGGGGTAGGTGGCGTAGCGGCCACGCTCCTCGGCGAGTTCGGTCGACACCCAGTAGGCCGCGTGGCAGACCTCTTCCATCGAACGGTCGGCGAATGCCACCGCGGTGTCGGATGCGTAGGCGATGCCCATGCGATGCAGGCAGTCGCCGAAACCCATGATGCCCAGGCCGACCGGCCGGTGCCTGAGGTTTGCCGCGCGCGCCTTGGGCGTGGCGTAGTAGTTCAGGTCGATCACGTTGTCGAGCATGCGCATGGCGGTGCGCACGGTCCGCATGAGCTTGGCGCCGTCGAGTGCCCACTCGCCTTCCCGGCTCTGCAGCAAGTGTGCGGGCAGGTTGATCGAGCCGAGGTTGCACACCGCCGTTTCGTCATCCGAGGTGTTGAGCGTGATCTCGGTGCACAGGTTCGAACCGTGCACGACGCCGACGTGTTGTTGCGGCGAGCGCAGGTTGCAGGCGTCCTTGAACGTGATCCACGGGTGCCCGGTCTCGAACAGCATCGTGAGCATCTTGCGCCACAGTTGCACCGCCGGCAGCTTCTTGAACAGGCGCAACTCACCGTTCGCGGCCTGCGCCTCATAGGCGGTGTAGGCCGCTTCGAAATCGAGGCCCACCCGTTCGTGCAGGTCGGGCACGTCCACCGGCGAGAACAAGGTCCATTCCCCGCCCGCCATGACCCGTTTCATGAAGAGGTCGGGAATCCAGTTGGCGGTGTTCATGTCGTGGGTGCGGCGGCGCTCGTCGCCGGTGTTCTTGCGCAGTTCGAGGAATTCCTCGATGTCCAGGTGCCAGGTTTCGAGGTAGGCGCACACCGCGCCCTTGCGCTTGCCGCCCTGGTTCACCGCCACCGCGGTGTCGTTTACCACCTTGAGGAAGGGGATCACGCCCTGGCTTTTGCCGTTGGTGCCGCGGATCAGGCTGCCGAGTGCGCGCACCGGCGTCCAGTCGTTGCCCAGGCCGCCGGCGAACTTCTGCAGCAGGGCGTTCTCCTTGATCGCCTGGTAGATGCCTTCGAGGTCGTCGGCGACGGTGGTGAGATAGCAGGACGAAAGCTGCGCATGGCGTGTGCCGCTGTTGAACAGCGTGGGTGTGCTGCTCATGAAGTCGAACGACGACAACAGTCGATAGAACTCGATCGCGCGCGCCTCGCGGTCGATCTCGTT
>DDUE01000047.1:0-295 GCA_002344625.1 Rhodocyclaceae bacterium UBA2346
CTGGCGGGCTCCGGGCCGGGCGGGCCGCGCGTCGCCGGGGTAGGCGATGCTATCGGTGGCGGGTGTGGTGAATCCGGTCGTGATGGGTGCTGCGCTGGTGCTGGTCTGGCTCATCGGTCGTCCCCGTCGAACAGGTGGGGCAGTGCCCGCCAGGGGAGTTCCGGGAAGCGCCGGCGCGAGAGCGTTTACGCACGCGCCGCTATGCGGGTTCGTGCGCCATGCTCGCCGATGGCACGCAAGGAGTCTCCGCCTGGGACACCCCGCCCCGGGTTGGAAAGAATGCATGCGCAGGCAG
>DDUE01000047.1:621-7370 GCA_002344625.1 Rhodocyclaceae bacterium UBA2346
CACTCGCCGCTTACAGTTGCGGGGGCAGCTCCGGCTTGACGCGACGGGGCATCATCGATGCGCCCGTCGCACCGGATTCCCTTTTCATCCCTTGGGGGAGCCAGCGCGAGGCGGAATATAACGCAAGCGGGCGGCGGCTGTAAATCAAAAACCCCGTATTTAGTACATTCAACGTGATGGGCGACTAGATACGGGGTTTTTGCGCGCCAACCTTCAGGCGCGCGGTGGTCGCGCTGCCTCGCGCGTCAATGGCAGGCGTCGGGGCGGTGGCCGGCCGAGTCGCCCGCGAGGGTTGCGTAGTCTTGCCAGTCGGGCAGCAGGGTGCGCGCGGTTGCGCGGAGAGATTCCGGCAACGTGCCGTCCGCTTCGATGATGCGCAGGTGATCGACGATCGACAGCGCGACCGCGACCGATCGGCGCGCGGGAAAGCGCGACAGGAGATGGAGCAGTGCCGACAATGCGAGCTCGGGCTTTGCGGCGTAGCTCGGTTCGGTGACGGGCTGCATGTGCGTTCTCACAGGCGGACTGCGTAGTACTCGACGACCTGCTGGACCTCGACCGGAAAGGGGACTTCGTCGGGCGAAGGCGTGCGTGTCACCGTCGCGGTTGCGGCCGATGCATCGAAGCTGAGCCATTGCGGGCGCTCCAGGGACGGCTGCTGCAGCGACTCGATGGTGGCCGGAATCTGCTTGCCCTTGGTCGTCAGCGCAATCTGGTCGCCCGGTTTGGTGCGGATGGACGGGATGTCGACCCGCTTGCCGTTCAACAGTACATGCTTGTGGCGTACGAGCTGCCGGGCGGCGATCGCCGTCGGCGCGAATCCGGCGCGGAACACGAAGTTGTCCAGACGTCGCTCCAGTAGCTCGAGCAATTTATCGCCGGTTGGTCCGCGCGACTGCTTGGCTTCGCGAAAGAGACGCTGGATCTGCCGTTCGGTCAACCCGTAGTTCATTCTCAGCTTCTGCTTTTCGATCAGTTGCAGGCCGTATTCGGATTTGCGCTTCGGCCGCTGTCCATGCTGGCCGGGGGGGTAGTCACGTTCGCCAAGCGATTTACGTGAAAGGCCGGGCAGCTCGGTGCCCAGCGCGCGCATTACTTTGAGTCGGGGGCCGGTAAAACGGGACAAGATTGTCTCCTTCAAAGAGTAAAAGCCCATCGCCGCGCCGATCGATACGGAGATGGGTAAAAAGGCTTACCGACGCCTGGTCGAAGTCCCAGGCGGGTGTTCCGGTTGAATGGGCTACGCGTTGTTGCGATTCATGAGTGTTTCGTCGAGATGTGCGCATGATGTGGCCAGCTCCTGGTCGAGGCTGCCGTCGTTCAGGCGATCGAGCAGCAGATGCGCCAACTCCGCGGCGCGAGGACAGCCGGTTTGCAGGTAGCGGGACAGATGATCCAGTGCCCCGGCAAGCAATGCGTCGGTGTCATGAGAGTGGATGTGCGTCGCCATGATGCCCTCGCCAGCAAACAAGAATCATTCGCAATTATAGATACGAGGGGCGGCAAGTCAAGGGGCGGCCGGGCGTTGGCACGATGCCGGCCGTGGAGGGCTCGCTCAGCGCTTCAGTTTTACCGCGGTCCCGGTCGCGACGACGAGAAGCATGCTGTTCTTGCCGCCCCCTGAAACTTCGCTGTAGTCCAGGCCGACGCCGATCACCGCATGCCCGCCCGCGGCGAATGCTTCGCCCCGAAGCGCCTGCATCAGCTTTTTCCGGGCGTCGCGCAGCACCGCTTGCGCGGCACTACCATGTTCGCCGGCTCCTGCACCGGCAAGGAAGTCCTTGAGCAGGTTCATGCCAAGGGCGCACTCGGCCGATACCACATCCAGGACCGCTTCGATCTGCTGCCCGGGTATCTCGAGGCCGGTCGTCACCGGCATGCCGGCGATGACGCCCGCCGTGGCTTCGGCCGGCACGTGCTCCGGGGGCACCTTGCTCCAGTCGCCGGTCGTGCGTGCGCGCCGGATGTTGTCGCGCAGATCCGCCAATGCAGTGAACCTCGCATAGACGACACCGCAGCCCGGGCACTCATGCTCCGGCGCCAGATCGTGCGGCTCGCGGGTGTAGCCGCATTTCGGACAGGTGATCATCTCGTCTTCTCCGCTTGCATCACGATCCAGTGTAGCCCACCTGCCGTGCGCGCTGCGCGGGCTGTCTGTTTCGCCCGACTGGGCGGCGCCTTGGCGACCGGCGCCAAATATCCCTGCCCGGCTGCCGAACTCGCCCGCTTCGATGGATAATGGCGCCTGTGAAAGTCCGGTCGCGGCCCGCGCGCATGTCAGGGCCGGCGTCTCCTCTTTAATTCAAGCTTAAATCAATTGGATGGCAGCCCGTGCTTTTGATGATCGAGGAGCTCCATCGGGGGTTCAGGGCATCCCGCACCGTCCCGCAAACCCTTGCCAGCACTGGGACTTGTGGTTCTTGACGTCTCACGACGGATAGCCCCAGCCCGATAAAAAGCGGGTATCAAAGCGGGTATCAAAGCGGGTATCAGGCGCCACGTTGCTGAGTGATGTTTCCACCCGCAATCTTCCCGTATTCCTGCCTGCTCCCCATGGTGTTTTCGGCCGAGGTCTTGATGCCCTCGGGATGACTGCGAGGATGGAATTCAGTACGGCCCGCCTGTGCGTGCCCGTGGATTCCGAGGAGCCGTCATGTCACTCACCGACATCAAGATTCGTCAGGCCAAGGCCATCGACAAGCCGCTGAAGCTCGCTGACGCGAATGGCTTGTACCTGGAGGTCAAGCCCGGCGGCGCAAAGCTCTGGCGCTATCGGTATCGAATCGCCGGCAAGGAGAACCTCTATGCCATCGGCGATTATCCGACCATCAACTTGTCCGAGGCGCGGAAGGCTCGCGATGAAGCTCGTGAACTGATCAAGAAGGGCTGCATCCCGCCCATGCCCGTCAGAACGAGCAGCTACTGAGGATTGCCGCCAACAACGACACCTTCAAGGCCATCGCCGAGGAGTGGATCAAGAAGAAGCGCAGTGGCTGGGCGCCCTCCCACGATCCCGCCGCACCATTGCGCGGTGCCATCATCCGGTCACCGGTCAACCACAGCAAGCCTTTGTCCCGCGAGGAAATTGCCGATTTCGTGAGGCGACTCGACAGCTACGGCGGCAATCGCACGACAGCGATTGCTCTGCGTCTATTGCTGCTGACGTTCGTCCGCACCGTCGAGATGCGCAAGGCCGAGTGGAGCGAGTTCAACTTCGACCAGCCCGAATGGCGCATCCCGGCTGCAAAGATGAAGATGCGGCGTATACACATCGTGCCCCTGGCTCGAAGCACCGTCGATCTGCTGCTGGAACTCCGGCAGATCACTGGCGCCGGACGATGGCTTTTCCCGAACACTCGCCGCCCGCATGATGTGATGAGCGCCACCACGGTCAATCGGGTGCTGGAATATATGGGCTACGCCTCGGGTGCCGTCACCGGGCATGATTTTCGTGCCACCGCATCGACTCGCCTGCACGAGATGGGGTTCCGATCCGAATTCATCGAATTGCAGTTGGCGCACGTCGAGCGGAATCGAGTGAAAACCGCCTACAACCATGCGGACTACTTGCCCGAGCGGCGGCAGATGGTGCAGGCCTGGGCCGATTGGCTGGATGGCATAGCGGCTGCGGACAAGGGCTCTGTGCGTTAAATTTGGCGGCGCCATGGTGGTGTAGCGCCGCACAGGCCGGCTCGCAGGAAGGCTGCCGAGGTACGCTAAACGACCTTCCTTTTTCCGCAATAGGCATCCACGATTTGCACCCGCCCGTGGCCGAGGCGGGCGGCGATTTCCCGCCGGGCCTGCCGATCGAGCGCCGGGTCAACGGCCGAACCACCCGCAACGGGGGGCGGCGTCCCCGTGATGCCTTCGTAGCCGTCGGCGGCGCCTTGATGCCGCAAGCCGTGTGGCACCACTCCCAGGCCGGCGCGGGTGATGCCGCAGCGCTCCATGACGTAGCGCAGCCGGCGCATGGCCTGCTGCAGCGTCAGGCGCGGGTCGCTGACACTTTCATTGATACCGACGGCGACCCGACGCGCATAGTCAATCGCTGCCAGACATTGGTCGGTATTGATGGGCAGCAGGCGCGCCCGTCCGCCCTTGGTGCCCCGATGCGTATCCAGGTAGAAGGCCATGCCGCCGTCCGGCTTGCCCGCCTGCCCGGCCGTGATCACGTCAGTATGCGGACGAAGCATCACGCTCTCCTTGAAACGCAGTTGGAAAGCCTGCATCAGCTTCAGGGAGGCAGCGGCATGCACGTCGTAGGCTTCGACTTCCAGGATGACAGCCGCCGCGTCAATGCCCTTGGCCCGCCAGGATTTGTCGACGCCAGTCGCCAAGCTGCGTTGATACAGCTTCGGATCATCGAAGTAGCATTGGATCTGCTTCAGCAGATTCGGCTTGCCGATCCAGCCGGCGAAGGTTTTCAGGAAGCTGAAATAGGTCTGGATCGTCGCCGGGCTCATCCGGCCGGCATGGGCCTCGTCCTGCCAGTAGCGGGTAACCGCTTCCACATGGCGACCGCTGAAGGAACACGGGTCGAGCTTGAAGTGCTTGGGATGGCCGCGCAGGAAATCGAACAGCCAAAGGCAGAAGCGTGTGCGCTCCGCCATCGTCTTGTGGCTCACGCCCTTGGGCTTGCTGCTGTGCTGCCAGTTGTGCTGCTGCAGGATCAACTGCAGCACGTAGCCGCAGCGTTTCGGGTTCAAGGGGATGTTGTCCAGGGCCGGCTGGTCGTAGGTGCGCAGCCGCCTCTGGCGATCATTGGGGGCAGTGGTTTTCGGAAAGCGGTTCTGGTGTTCACCGCTGCGTTGCTTGTCCATGCTGTGTTTTCCTTTCGTGGTCGAATCGGAGGAACCTGGGTGTTCGTGCAGCGGCGGGTTCAGGGCGCCGATGCCAGGCCAGGGTTTACCCCCATCGCCAGGGCGACGTGGGCGCAGAGGGGCGTAAAAGTGATCGCCAGCCAGCATGCGTCTTGCGCAATGTGGCGTTCGCCGCAGCGAACCAGGTTCTCGAAGAACCCGAGGCAACCCCGGAGGCGTGACCTTCGGATCGGTGCCCGAGCGGCACCGCGAACTCGTTCCCCGCCGGCTTGACTGGCAACGCCCGTTCCGCGACGGGCGCGCAATGCCGTTCACGCTGGCCGTGGCGCCGCACCGAGGTGCGGCTGCCCACGGCTGACCAGGATCAGTGCGTGAGTGCGAGGGAAAGGAACTCGATATGCCGACTCCGCGGAGTCGGCATCATTCGCAGCCTGGAACAGGCGCGAGAGAGGGGAATGGCCAAGTGGTCGCAGCGAAGTGCGAGCGCCGGCCGCGAGGTGCTCAAGGCACCGGTGGTCGGGCCACCGTCCATGGCATCGCCGCTCGGGGCGGACGATGCCCAAGGAACATCATCACTTCCTTGCATCGGGTGCGAAGGAAGGGACTGGCCTCACGGTCAAGCCATGGGCCGCGCTACTATCGACAACAAAAACCTCGGACGCCAAGTGTCCGGTACTCCAGGCGCCGGAAGCGCCACGGTGAAGAATCACCACTCCAGGGCTCGCATTTGTCGTGCGCGATGCACGCCGGGCCGCTAGCTAAGACCAGGCTCATGCAGTTTCAGTGTGGCGCCGGAAACGCGCTCTTGCAATCCCAAAAACTGCCGATTAGCGTGCCGCGAGCCGCAAGCGCCCGGATTTGCCGTGGCCTTGACGTGGCCTCGTTCTACCTCTGGCTCCGAGCCGACGAGCGCCGCGGCGACGGCGGAGGACGGCGGAGGACGGCGATGTCATTCGAATTCGAATGAAAAGCGAAGATGGCGTCCCGGGCGGGCATACCCTTCTCCACCCTGACAGCACGTTGCCATTCCACTCGCTGCCTGGTGTCACTGGACATCGACTGCGCAGTAGGCCATGGAGTACAGACCAGGCGTTGGGGTTGAAGCCGACGACGGGTGCGCGACGCTGACAGCTCTTCAACTGGAGAACTGTCATGCCTCCTCTGCAAGCTGTCCACGGGCGCATCGTCGATCTGCGCCGCTACACCAATGTCCATCTCTGCTATGGCCGCCGTCCGTTCGGGCCGACCGACCGTTATGAGCTGTGGGTCAAGCAGCCCGATGGTGTCGAGCGCAAATTCACCGTTAATACCCGGACCATGCCGGCGCGGCGAGGGCACGAGGTCAGCCTGATCGTCACCGCGCACAAGGTGCCGCAGGTACTGGGCCTGGCCAACTGGTCCACGATCGATGGCGTCAATTACGTACGCACCGATGCGCTGCCGCTGGTCCGCGTTCAGGACTTCGTGGTGCTATCCGCGGCGTTCCTGGCGGTGGCCACCCTCTACGGAGATGTTGGCATGGTGCTGTTCGTGCCGGCGGCGGTGGCGTACCTGCTGGCGGCAGGCCTCGGGCGGGCCATGCTGCGGACGCGCCGGGCGGCCCAGGTGGACCGGGCCATCGACGCCGAGGCGCTGCAGAGGAGCCGATCCGCGCGGACGCTGCAATGACCATCCGTTTTGGCGACCAGGTCAGGCTGGCTTCGCGGGATCGCTTCCGGCTGATGCTGCTCATCGAGCGCGACCCCGGCGAAATCGTGTCCTTCGCTCAGCTGCAGGCTTTGATGCAGCAACACCGCGCCACGGTGCAGGGTGTGTCGCGCGAAGCCGAATTTCTGCGCTGACTGACTACAAAGGGAGTTCCCACATCCGCCGCTGGCCTCTTCGGCCCGGCATCGAAGTGCCAAGATTGCATCGCCGAATGTCAATCTG
>DDUE01000062.1:0-126 GCA_002344625.1 Rhodocyclaceae bacterium UBA2346
GACCGAGTTGCGCCGCCCGGCGCCATACAGCATCGCCGGTAGCGGGATTCTCGGATGCGGGACGCCCGCGAGACGACGCGCCTCGTCCGCCGGATCGGCCGTGAGCGCCTCGATCGGCACGTGCTC
>DDUE01000062.1:418-10218 GCA_002344625.1 Rhodocyclaceae bacterium UBA2346
GCGCCGTTCTCCAGCAGGCGGCGCACCAGATAGGCGAGCAGGGTCTCGTGACTGCCCACGGGCGCATAGATCCGGACCCTCCGGGCGCAGGTCGGCGATGACACGATCGGATCGTAGAGGGGTTCACCCATGCCGTGCAGGCACTGAAACTCGTAATCGCCGGGCGGGTAGGCATCGCCCGCCATGTGCATGACCGCAGCCACGGTATGGGCATTGTGAGTCGCGAACTGGGGATAGATCCGGTCGCGCGCGGCGAGCAGCCGGGCGGCGCAGGCGAGATACGAGACGTCGGTATACGCCTTGCGGGTGAATACCGGATACCCGGCGAGCCCGTCGACCTGGGCGCGCTTGATCTCGGCATCCCAGTAGGCGCCCTTCACCAGGCGCACCATCATGCGTTGGCCGCTGCGGACGGCGAGGTCGATGAGATAGTCGATCACGAAGGGCGCGCGCTTCTGGTAGGCCTGAACGACGAAGCCGAGTCCTGCCCAGCCGGACAGATCGGTGTCGAGGGCAAGCGCCTCCAGCAGGTCGAGCGAGAGCTCGAGCCGTTCGGCCTCTTCGGCATCGATGTTCAGACCGATATCGTACGAACGGGCAAGCAGGCACAATGCCTTGACGTTGGGCAGCAGCTCGTTCTTCGCACGATCCGGTTGCGACCAGACGTAGCGTGGATGCAGGGCGGACAACTTGATCGAGATCCCGTTGCCATCGACGACCCCGCGCCCTGCCGAGTGCGTGCCGATCGCGTGGATCGCGCGCTCGTACGCCTGGTAGTAGCGCTGCGCATCGCGGCCGGTCAGCGCCGCCTCGCCCAGCATGTCGAAGGAATAGCGATAGCCACGCCTCTCCGGCCCGCGGCCCCGCGCCAGCGCTTCGTCGATATCGCGCCCGGTCACGAACTGCTCGCCCAACAGGCGCATCGCCAGATCCATGCCCTTGCGGATCAAAGGTTCGCCGCCACGGACCAGCATCCGGGTGAGCGCACTCGACAAGCCCGCCTCGCTGCGGGTCGCAACCAGCCTCCCGGTCACGAGCAACCCCCAGGTCGCCGCGTTCACGAACAGCGACGGGCTATGGCCCAGGTGGGCACGCCAGTCGCCATGGGCGAGTTTGTCTCGAATCAGGCGATCGGCCGTGGCGTTGTCGGGCACGCGCAGCAAGGCCTCGGCCAGGCACATCAACGCGACCCCTTCCTGGCTCGAAAGCGAGAACTCCTTCATCAACGCATCGACGCCCGACGCACGGCTGCGCGCGCCACGCAAGCCCGAAACCAGCCGCGCGGCGAACGCCTGCACCCGCGCCTGGGTAGCGGCATCGAGTTGCGCCGCGGCGACCAGGGGCGGCACGCAGCATGGCTCGGGCATGCGGTGCGCGTCGATGATCGACCGACGCAAGCCGGACCTGGGCAGGGTCGGCAGGGCGGCCGTTGCCGGCGTGAAAGCGACCGTGTTCATGACGGCCTCCACTCGTGCGCGAATCAGTCGTCCGGTGCGGCGGAATACAGACCGTCGTCGTCCGCAGCGTGCGGCCGCGAGCGAAGATGATCGCCCGCAGTTTCAGTGAAACGCTTCAGTTGTCGCCGTGGTAGCGGCAGGCAAGGGCGACCTCGTTGGCCGAACCGAGTATCACCGGCACCCGCTGATGAAGCTTTTCGGGTTGAATTGCGAGGATACGTTCGCGGCCGGTCGACGCCGCGCCCCCCGCCTGCTCGACGATCAGGGCCATCGGGTTCGCCTCGTACATGAGCCGCAGCTTGCCGCCCACGGCGCGGCATTTCTCGTCGAGCGGGTACATGAACACGCCGCCGCGGGTCAGGATCCGGTGCACGTCGGCCACCATCGATGCGACCCAGCGCATATTGAAGTCCCTGCCGCGCGGGCCGCTCTTGCCAGCTTGCAGATCGGCCACGTAACGCTGTACCGGCGGCTCCCAGTAACGGGCGTTGGAGCTGTTGATCGCGTATTCGCTGGTGTCCTGGGGAATGGTCATGAACGGGTGGGTATAGACGAAGCTCCCCATCTCGCGATCGAGCGTGAAACCATGGACGCCATGGCCCACGGTGAGCACGAACATGGTCGAAGGTCCGTACAGGGCGTAGCCGGCGGCGGCCTGCTCGGTCCCCGGCTGCATGAACGAAGCCTCGCTCGGATCGCCCGCCTGCGCGGTATTGTGCAGGACCGAGAAGATCGTACCGACCGAAATATTCACGTCGATGTTCGACGATCCGTCGAGCGGATCGAACAGCAACAGGTAGCCGCCCCTGGGATAGTCGAACGGAATCTGGTGCACTTCCTCGACCTCCTCGGAAGCCATCGCGGCCAGATGCCCGCCCCACTCGTTCGCCTGCAGCAGGATGTCGTTGGCGATCACGTCGAGCTTCTTCTGCGCCTCGCCCTGGATGTTGTCCGTCCCGGCCTCGCCCAGCACGCCCGCCAGCGCGCCTTTGGAAACATTGACGCTGATGGCCTTGACCGCACGCGCGACGACCTCGATCAGCAACCTCAGGTCGGGATTGATGCGGCCTGCCCTTTGCTGCTCGATAAGGTGCTGGGTAAGCGTGACACGAGACATTTGAGACTCCGTAGATGCCCGGCCGCAACCGGTTGCGGCCGGGCAGGATTATGCCGCTCGAAGGCGCGACGCGTACGATTCGATCATTGGCCCGGCTTGGGCAAGTCGCCACACCGGACACGGCCCCCACGCCTCCACCACGATGAGCACGCTCACCCCTCGGCCGCTTGGACTTCGCTCATCGTGGGTCCGCAGGCACAGGCGCCGGCACCGCTGCTGGCGGCGCAAGCGCCTTTCGAACCCGCGACCGTCTCGGTTTCAAAGTCGAAACCCACCGACTTCAGGGTAAAGGCCAGGGCCGCATCCATTCCCGAAGCATGATGACCGAACCAGGTGGGCAGTTCCTCGATCAGACGCCCGAGAAAGAATCCGTCACCAGCCGCCAGCCGACTACGAACCTCGCGCAACACCGCCAGAACCCGATCATGCTCGGCGCGGTGACAACCCGGGAAGTCGATGGCTTCCATCCAGCGATTCTCCTGCCCGAAATGCGCCTCGGTATGGGCGATGAATTCGTCCAGGCGTTCGAGCCGGGAGGCGGCGTCGGCGCTCGCCAGCCGGTTGAAGATTTCGACGAACTCATGATGCGTCTGGTCCATCGGCTCAAGCTCGAGTTCGTAATCGTCCAGCCACTCCATGGCGGTTCTCTCCAGATCGGTTGCTTGGGGCGCCCATGCGCTGCGTCATTTGACGATTTTGAGATGGTTGCGCCGCGGCTGTGCCTTGGGTTTCGACTCGTCGCCATCGCAAGCTTCGCCGTCGGACACATGCTCCAAAATCGGTTCCGTGGTCTCGGTCTCGGGCTGGTCGTCGACCAACTCCGGTTCGAACGCCATCCCCTGCCCGTTCTGCGCGGCATAGATGGCGATCACATTGGCAATCGGTACGAGCAAAGCATGCGCCTTGCCGCCAAAGCGCGCCTGGAAGGTGATCGCCTCGTTTCCGATCACCAGTTGGCTCGTGGCATCCGGACTCAGGTTGAGGATGATCTGTCCGTCGCGTGCATAACCCGTCGGCACGATGACGTGGTGGTCGATCACGACGGCGATATGAGGCGTCATGCCCTGGTCGACGCACCACTCGTGAATCGCGCGGACAAGATAGGGTTTGGTCGATACAGTCGTCATTAATGTCAGTCTTCAAAGGGTGAAACCGATCGGCTCACCCTGCTGGTTCAGCGCCGCATCACCTTTTCGGACGGCGTCAGCGCATCGATGAAACCCTGCCGGCTGAAGATGCGTTCGGCATACTTCATGATTGCGGCAGCGGCCTTCGGCAACTCGATTCCGTAATGTTCCAGACGCCACAGCAGCGGCGAGATCGCCACATCGAGCATCGAGAACTCGTCGCCGAGCATGAACCGTTGCTTGGTGAAGATCGGCGCGAACTGAACCAACTGGTCGCGGACATGGGCACGGCTCGCATCGGCGTTCTTGTCGTTGGCCTCGAGGATGTCGATATGCGCGAACAACTCCTGTTCGAAGGTATGCAGCAACTGGCGTGCGCGTGCGCGAAGAATCGGGTCTGGCGGCATCAACTGCGGATGGGGGAAACGCTCGTCGATGTATTCGTTGATGATGTTGGCTTCGTACAGGATCAGGTCGCGATCGACCAGCACCGGCACCCGGTTGTATGGGTTGATTACTGCGATATCTTCCGGCTTGTTGTAGAGATCGACATCGATCACCTCGAAATCCATGCCTTTCTCGAAAAGAACGATCCGGCAACGATGACTGAAAGGATCAGTCGTGCCGGAATATAAGGTCATCATGATAAAGCAACTCCGGATTTGAAAAACAAAGCGCACCACGCGGGCCGCGCGTGGTGCGTAGTGGGCAATCGAGCACCATTGCGGCCCATGCCGCGGCCCGCCCGCCCTAGTGGATATCCCTCCAGTAATTCTTCTTGAGCGCATAGCTCAGAACGAATAGGCCGGCCAGGAACAGCAGCACGAAAACACCGATCGTCTTGCGCTTCTCGGCGACGGGTTCACCCAACCAGACCAGATAAGACACCAGGTCGGCGACCGCCTTGTCGAACTCTTCCACCGAAAGCGTGCCCGGCGATGCCAGGCTCAACTCGAAGCTCTTGGTCCCATCGGCGTTCTCGGTCACCTTCGCGACCTGCTCGCCCTGCAACTCCCACAACACGTGGGGCATCCCGACGTTTGCGAAGACCACATTGTTCCAGCCGGTCGGACGCTGGTCGTCGCGGTAGAACTGGCGCAGATACGTGTACAACCAGTCGGCACCGCTGCCGTCGCCGGAAGCGCGCTGCCGCGCGATCAGGGTCAGATCGGGCGGCGCCTTGCCGAACCAGACCTTGGATTCGCTCGGGCGCATGGAGATCTTCATCAGATCACCGACACGCTCACCGGTGAACATCAGGTTGTCGCGAATCTGCTGATCGGTGAGCCCGATGCTGTTCATCATGTTGTAGCGCATGAAACTGGCGCTATGACAGCCCATACAGTAATTGACGAACAGCTTGGCACCGTGTTGCAGCGCCGCCGGATCAGTGCTGACCGGGGCCCGGTCGAGATGCACCGCGGCACCCGCCGCCAGCGCGAGCGACGGCACGAACAGCAGGACGGCGGCGAAACGCTTGAGGGTCTTGAATACGTTCATTGTCATTTGAAATTCACCCGATCCGGTTCCGGTTTGCACTTGTCCAGCTTGCTGTACCAGGGCATCAACAAAAAGAAGGCGAAATAAAGCACCGAGCAGATTTGTGCGACCAGCGTCCGCATCGGCGTCGGGGGCAGCACCCCGAGGTAGCCGAGAATGAAGAACGAAATGATGAACACGACCAGCGCGGCCTTGAAGATCGGCCCCTTGTAGCGAATCGACTTCGCCGGGCTGCGGTCCAGCCACGGCAGGAAGGCGATGATCACCACCGAGGCCCCCATCGCAACCACCCCCCAGAACTTCGCATCGATCCCGAACAGCGGATAGGTGACCGCACGCAGCACCGAGTAGAACGGCGTGAAATACCATACCGGCGCGATGTGCAGCGGCGTCGTCAGCGGATCGGCGGGAATGAAGTTGTTGTATTCGAGGAAGTAGCCGCCGCCTTCGGGCCAGAAGAACACGACCGCCGAAAACAGGATCAGGAAGCCGACCACGCCGACGATGTCCTTGACCGTGTAATACGGATGGAACGGGATGCCGTCGAGCGGAATGCCGTTTGCATCCTTTTTCTTCTTGATCTCGACGCCGTCGGGGTTGTTCGAACCCACTTCGTGCAGCGCGATGATGTGAGCGGCCACGAGACCGATCAGGATCAGCGGCACCGCGATCACATGGAACGCGAAGAAGCGGTTGAGCGTCGCATCCCCGATCACGTAGTCGCCGCGAATCATCAGTGCGAGATCGGGACCGATCAGCGGAATCGCCGAGAACAGGTTGATGATGACCTGCGCGCCCCAGAACGACATCTGCCCCCACGGCAGCAGATAGCCCATGAAGGCTTCGGCCATCAATACCAGGAAGATCAGGGTACCGAAGATCCAGATCAGCTCGCGCGGCTTGCGGTAGGAGCCATACAACAGCCCGCGGAACATGTGCAGATAGACGACGACGAAAAACGCCGAAGCACCGGTGGAATGCAGGTACCGGATCAACCACCCACCCGGCACTTCGCGCATGATGTACTCGACGCTCGCGAACGCGACCGGGATGCCGGCCGAGTTCAGCGTGCCATCGGGCTTGTAGTGCATGACCAAGAAGATGCCGGTCACGATCTGGATCACCAGCACCAGCAGCGCGAGCGACCCGAAGAAATACCAGAAGTTGAAATTCTTCGGCGCGTAGTACTCGGTGAGATGCCCCTTGATGGACGAGGTGAGCGGAAAGCGCTCGTCGATCCAGTTCACCAGGGCTTGCGATTTTGTCGTCATCGTTCAGGCCTTTCCGTCGTCACCAATGAGAAGCATGGTGTCAGCCAGGTACTTGTGAGGAGGAACTTCGAGATTGGTCGGCGCCGGCATGCTCTTGAACACCCGGCCCGCCAGATCGAAAGTCGAACCATGACAGGGGCAGAAAAAGCCGCCAGCCCAGTCGGCCCCCATGCCACCCTCGGCACCGGCAGCGACCTTGGAACTCGGCGAACAGCCCAGGTGGGTGCAGATCCCCACCATGACCATGTATTCCGGATTGATCGAGCGATGCGCGTTGGTCGCATACGGAGGCTGCTGCGGCACCGCGGACTCGGGATCCGACACCTTGTCGGCCGTTCTTTCGAGGGAGGCGAGCATTTCGGGCGTACGCCTCAGAACCCACACCGGCTTGCCTCGCCATTCGACTGTCATCAACTCGCCCGGGGCGAGCTTGCTGATGTCAGCCTCGACCGGGGCACCCGCGGCCCTGGCCCGTGCCGACGGAGACAAGCTGGCAACGAACGGTACTGCGGTCGCCACCGCAGCAACGCCACCCACGGCCGACGTCGCAAACAGCAGTGTTCGACGGCTACTGTCCATCTTTTGATCCACGCTCATGACCTCTTCCTGAAAGGAAACCAAAATCCGATTTGAAAAGCTGCATGATTATAAGGGAAAGCCGGCATCAGAAAAAGCACTTGTAAGGCCAACACTTGCGCCTGCGGCGCGCCGTTCTCTGCAAACATGCGGCCCCGCTCCATGAACACGACCTAGAGCGCGCGTCTTTCCACCAGGGCCTGGGCGATCGTTCCCGAATCGGTGTGTTCGAGCTCGCCGCCAACCGGCACGCCACGTGACAGACGGCTCGCATGAAGACCCCGGGCCGTGAGCAGCTCCGAAATGGTATGCGCCGTCGCCTCGCCTTCATTGGTGAAGTTGGTCGCCAGAATCACCTCACGGACCACGCCATCGCTCGCCCGGGCGAGCAACTTGTCGAGCTTCAGTTCGCGCGGCCCGATGCCGTCGAGCGGCGAGAGCCGGCCCATCAGGACGTAGTACAGGCCATTGTATGCTTGGGTCTGCTCGATCATCGCCAGGTCGGCCGGCATCTCGACCACGCATAACAAGGACGCATCGCGCTGCGTGCTGGCGCAGCGTTCGCAGATCTGCGACTCGGTGAACGTGTTGCAGCGTTCGCAATGACGCAACACCGCCAGCGACTTTTGCAGCGCAGTCGCCAAGCGGCCGGCACCGCGCTGATCGCGCTGCAGCAGATGATAGGCCATGCGCTGGGCCGACTTGGGGCCGACACCCGGCAGACAGCGCAACGCCTCGATCAACTCGTCGAGCGTCGAAGGCAGCACGACGGCCTCAGAACGGCAACTTCATTCCGGGCGGAAGATTGAGCCCGGCGGTGAAGCCCGCCATCTTCTCCTGGGTGGTGGTTTCCACGCGCCGGACGGCATCATTGACGGCCGCCGCGAGCAGATCCTCGAGCATCTCCTTGTCATCCATCACCGAATCGTCGATGCTCACCCTGCGCACGTCATGCTTGCAGGTCATCAGCACCTTCACCATGCCGGCGCCGGACTGCCCTTCGACCTCGACCGAAGCGAGCTGGTCCTGCATCTTCTTCATGTTCTCCTGCATCTGCTGGGCCTGCTTCATCAGCCCTGCGATTCCACCCTTCATCATGATGCGTCTCTCCTGGTAACTGGTTTCAAAGGGGTTTGACCGATGCCTCGACGAGCGTGGCATCGAATCGTTCGATCAGTTCGCGCACGAAGGGATCGCTCTCGAGAGCCGCGACAGCCCCGACATGCCGCGCACGTCGATCGGCGGCATCGCGTTGCGCCGGGGTTTCTCCGGCGATCTCGCCGACCTCGATCACGACCCTGCGCACCGCCGCGATGCGCTTGCCGACCTGCTCGCCCAAGCGCTCGGCCAGATCGGGATTCATGCTCAACAAATGCCTGTGGGTCGGCGCAAGCCGCAGGGTGATCCGCCCCTCCACCAGGGCCACCCACTCGCAATGCTGCGCCAGTTCGCGCAACATACCGCCCAGCCCGAGTTCGCGCACCACCGCATGCCAGTCCCCCACGGCGACCAGCGCAGCGAAATCGACGATCGCGGCGACATCACCGCCCCCGCGCCCATCGTCCGGCGCCAGCACGCTGTCGGTGCCGCCCCTCACCGGTTCCGCCACTGCAACCGTGGCCGCGGTCTCTTCGACATGCGCCACCCCGACACCGGGCCCGAACCGCGCAGCGGCGACAGGCAGCCCCTCCTGGGCCTCGGGCGGCAGATCCATCCAGGGCGGCACCGAATCCGCACTCGCGGCGGGGTACCCATCCCCCTCGCCGGCGGACCGAGCCACCTCCCGCACGATCGCGGGCTCGGCTCGGGCGACAGGCGACGCACCCTTCACGGCCGGCCGCGCACCGTGCTCGGGCACCATCCCGCCCATCGGCCGATGCGCCACCTCACCGGCCATCGCACCCTTGGTGGCGGACAGCCGCTTGGCGTCCTCCGCACCCGCCACCGGGGGTGGCTCGCCTCCTGACGGCAGCGACCGGGTCGGCACCGGGGCCGCCAATGCGGGTAACCCGCGTGCCCGCCCATCGCCACCGCGCCCTGCGCTGCCCTGCCCGCCCAGCGCAGCGGCCTGATCCGGGCGAAACGCGACCAGCCGCAACAGACACATCGTGAAACCGGCGTAGTCGTCCGGGGCCAACGACAACTCATCGCGACCGTGAATCGCGATCTGGTACGCGAGCTGCAAAAACTCGGCGTCGAAGGCCTCGGCATACGGCGCGAGCCGCATGCGCTCGGATTCATCTACGACCGCCCCCGGCGCAAACTGCAGCAGCGCGATGCGGTGGAACAGCGACGCCAGCGTCTGCAAGGCCGCGTCGAACGAAAGGCTGCGCACCTCCATGTCGTCGGCGACACCCAGCAGCGCCGCGACGTCGCCATCGCGCACCCCGTCGAGCACCGCGAACAGATGGTCGTCGCCAACGGTGCCGAGCATGTGAGTGACCTGCAATTCTTCGACCCGACCGGCGCCATGGGCGATCGCCTGGTCGAGCAGCGACAGCGCATCGCGCATCGAACCGCTGGCGGCACGCGCGATATGGCGCAGCGCAGGCGCTTCGAACGCGATCGACTCGGCCGCGAGGATGCGCGACAAGTGGTCGACGATATGCCCGGGCGGCATTTGCTTGAGGTTGAACTGCAGGCAGCGTGACAGCACCGTTACCGGAATCTTCTGTGGATCGGTGGTCGCGAGAATGAACTTCACATGTTCGGGGGGCTCTTCGAGGGTCTTCAGCATGGCGTTGAAGGCATG
>DDUE01000062.1:10353-10452 GCA_002344625.1 Rhodocyclaceae bacterium UBA2346
ACAGCGCATCGCGCATCGAACCGCGCGCCGCGCGCGAGAGCAGGCGCAAGGCCTGCGGCTCGGCCGGTACGTTCTCGGCCCCCCGCCCCCCGCCCCAGC